>CAZLZP010000025.1:0-19514 GCA_964564045.1 uncultured Rickettsiales bacterium | reverse complement strand
CCGCAAACCGCACTACGCAGTGATCAGGCTGGTAGCTCTGGTTCTTTCGGTATAATCCCTGTTTTCCTTGGAACCTTCCTTATAACAACCATCGCCATGGTTGTTGCAGTTCCATTAGGTTTAATGAGCGCAATCTATCTTTCGGAATACGCAAAACCTCGCACCAGAAATATACTTAAACCGATACTGGAAATTCTAGCAGGCATACCAACTGTTGTTTACGGCTACTTTGCAGCAATAACAATGGGCCCTCTGCTGCGTGATATACTTGCCAACATGAATTTTCAGATCGCATCGGAAAGCGCCCTGGCCGCAGGCGGCGTTATGGGTGTAATGATAATTCCTTTCATGATGAGTTTATCTGACGATGTTATGGCGGCAGTTCCGCGCAGCCTGCGTGATGCATCTTTAGGGCTTGGGGCAACAAAATCGGAAACGATAAAGAAGGTTGTTATACCAGCTGCTTTACCGGGAATAATGGGAGCGTTCCTGCTTTCGGTATCTCGCGCTATTGGCGAAACGATGATTGTTGTGATGGCCGCAGGTTTGATAGCAACGCTTACCTTCAACCCGTTCGATTCAGTAACTACTGTAACCGCGCAGATAGTAAGGCTACTAGTGGGCGACCAGGAGTTCGACAGCGCAAAAACACTTTCAGCCTTTGCTTTAAGCTTAACATTATTCCTTATTACTTTAATGCTTAACTTTGCCGCATTGGTAATAGTAAAGAAATACAGGGAGAGATATGAGTAACATCAGTAAAAACCCGTTCGTACCTAATGCAAAGAACCCTGCCCACATAGGCCTGATAAAACGTAAAGGCGCAGAAAAAAGATTCAGGCTATTCGGCGTGTTATCTATTGTGGTTTCAATAGGTTTTCTGTTCTTTCTGCTTGGCACAATATTTACAAGTGGGTTATCTGCATTTGAAAAAACCATAATAAAACTTAGAATAAACCTCTCTTCTGAACTGGTAGAAAATCAGCTTGAGCCTACACTTGAGAACATTGAAACACTGAACTTCAGAAAAGTAATAAGCGATAGTTTTAAAAATACATTCCCGGAAGCTACTGACAGAATGCAGGTAATGCAGATGAGCGCGCTTATTTCCAGGAACGCTTATGTTGAAGCAAAGAACAAGGTTATCAACAGATTCAGGAAAGATGGCAAGGTTGATGGCATAGTTGTTTGGGTACAGGCATCTACCGATGTTGACATGTTAATGAAGGGAAATGTTGATACATCTGCCGATGAAAGCATGCGCAGAGTTTCCAATTTTCAGATAGAACTGGTGAACTCGCTTAAATATAAAGATGCTATAAAACGAGTATTCAACTGGGATTTCCTGACAAAAAGCGATTCACGCGAGCCTGAGGTGGCTGGTATATATGGCAGCCTTATCGGTTCGATGTTCGTAATTTTAATGTGTATGGTGTTTGCGCTTCCAATTGGCGTTGGTGCCGCGATATATCTTGAAGAGTTCGCCCCTAACACAAAATGGAAAACACTAGTTGAAATAGGAATAAATAACCTTGCCGCTATACCTTCTATTGTTTACGGCCTGCTAGGACTGGCGGTATTCATTAACGTAATGGGCCTGCCACGCTCATCTTCGCTTGTGGGCGGGTTAACGCTGGCGCTGCTGGTGCTGCCGGTAATAATAGTTTCAACCAGAAACTCTATCGCTGCCGTACCTCCTTCTATTAAAGATGCTGCAACCGCTTTAGGTGCTTCTAAAATGCAGGTGGTGTTCCACCATGTTCTGCCTTTATCTATGCCAGGCATAATGACAGGCAGTATACTTTCTATGGCACGCGCTTTGGGTGAAACCGCGCCACTACTGCTTATTGGTATGGTAGCGTTCGTGCGTGATATTCCGGAAAAGATAACCGACCCGGCAACAGCGCTTCCGGTACAAATATTTTTATGGAGCGACCTGCCAGAACAGGGCTTCGTAGAAAAGACCTCAGCCGCAATAATTGTGCTGCTGTTATTTTTAATATTAGCAAACGCAATAGCGGTTTACTTACGTCGTAAATTTGAATATAAATGGTAGAGTTATGAGTTATAATGCAAAAATAGAAAGTCCGAGAATAAGCTGCAAGAAGGTTGATGTTTTCTACGGTCAGAAGCAGGCTATCTTCGGCGTTGATCTTGATATCGCTGAGAATAAGGTTACGGCTCTTATTGGCCCTTCCGGCTGCGGCAAATCTACATTCATACGCTGCCTGAACCGCATGAATGATACTATTGAAGGCTGCAAAGTTACCGGAAAAATTAAAATGGATGGGCATAACATCTATAGCGAATCTGTTGATGTAGTTCTTCTGCGTGAAAAGATCGGCATGGTTTTCCAGAAACCTAATCCGTTCCCGAAATCTATTTACGATAACGTTACTTACGGCCCGAAAATTCACGGCATGGCCAGAAAGAAAAGCGAGTTTGATGAAATAGTTGAAAAATCGCTTACCCGCGCCGGCCTTTGGAAAGAAGTGAAAGACAGGTTGCTGGAACCGGGCACTTCACTTTCAGGAGGTCAGCAGCAGCGCTTATGCATTGCGCGCGCAATTGCGGTTAACCCCGAAGTGATTCTTATGGACGAGCCTTGCAGCGCGCTAGACCCAATAGCTACCGCAATAATTGAAGAGCTGATCGACGACCTTAAAAAGAACTACACCATAGTTATTGTAACGCATTCTATGCAGCAGGCCGCGCGCGCCTCTGATTACGCGGCGTTCTTCCACCTTGGTAAGGTTGTAGAGTTCGGTGAAACCAAGCAGATATTCACCAACCCGAAATTGAAACAAACACAGGATTATATTACTGGTCGTTTCGGTTGATATGAAAAAAATACCAATAATCGGCATTACACTAGATTCAGAAGACGAAGGCAGCTTTTCAGCATACCCTTATTACGCTTTACGCAAATGTTATTTCAACTCTGTAGCCAAGGCTGGCGGGCTACCTATTGCAATTCCGTATCTTAACAAAACCATGATGAATAAATATTTTGAAATGGTAGATGGCGTGATAATTCCCGGCGGCGGCTTTGATATTCCGCCCGAAATGTACGGCGACAAAGATGTTCACCCAACAGTAACGATGAAACCGGAAAGAACGTATTTTGAAGCCGAGTTCGCAAAAATGTGCCTGAAGGCCGATAAGCCCCTGCTTGGTATTTGCGGCGGCATGCAGTTAATAAATGTAATTGCTGGCGGCACACTTGTGCAGGATATACCTTCGCACGTTGAAGGCGCTCTTCCACACAAGGTAAAAGACAGAAAGAACGTTGCACACAAAGTAAAAATAAAACCTGGAACTTTACTGCATAAAATTGTTGGCGCTGATGAAATTGGCGTTAACACTTCACACCATCAGGCGGTAAAGCAGGTTGGCAAATGCCAAATAAACTGCCAAGCTGAAGATGGTATAATTGAAGGGCTAGAGATACCTGAACACAAGTTCTGCCTTGGCGTTCAATGGCACCCGGAACATTTAGTTACCGAAGCCGATTTCAAGATTATTGAAGCGTTCGTGAAGGCTTGTGGGTGATCGTTAATTATGCACCTTTTTCAGCCGCGGCGGCTTGAAGCTGAGCAACTTTCTCATCAGAAATAGGAGCAACCTTTTTAACATTTGTCACAACTTCCTTGCTGCCCATTCTTTCCAGCACTTTGGCAAGTGCATCAGAATCAACGTGAATAGTATCTTTAGCTTCGCGCCCTATAGATTCCCTGTTTATTGCATACTCCACCGCAACACCAGAAAACGTTCTTCCTCGAGTATCTGCTATCGCAAGTGTCTCCTTATCTAAGCCAACCTGGTTTAAAGTCTGGTTCATTATAGACGTTAGCCTACTCTGCTCACCAGCTACAACCACACGATTAGCCTGCGCCTTCATCTGCTCGTAGGATACAGATTGAGCAAGTGCTTCTTCCGCTGGTAGGTTGCTTACTTTTGCAATTATATCTTTTCTTAGATGATCACCTTCTTTACCACCCAACCTATCAGAAATGATCCCACTGGATGAACGATTGAATTGCTCTATTTTCGCAACCAATTCTTGTTGTTCAGGTGATAGCTTTAAATAAGCTTCTCTATTCTCTGCTCGTAATGCTACTTCTTCTGGCGTTGGTTTTGGCATAAATCCCTCTTCTTTTAAGCTTGTTTAATTATACCACAAAAAGGTTAATAAAAGGTTAATATTTAAAAGAAGGTTTTATCTTATTGATTTATAGGATTATTCTATAGTAACACTCTTAGCTAAATTGCAAATGCAATTACATACCTATCTTCTGGTTCAGTTTTAGTGTATCAATGATCTGGAATATCTCGTTCATCTGAATAAGTATCTGATCGATATCATCATCAAATGTGCAGGGTCTGAAAACAGAATTCACTTCAAAATATTTCTGCCTTGTATTCAATGTAAGCAGAATCTGGTTATTATAGAAACTACATTGCACGTTGCCTACGCCATATGTATCAGAGAGCTTTAACAGCCTTTCCATAAAGCTGGTTGTAAGCAGATAGCGTGATTCTATTTGATCCGTGGAAAAAATTTCGAAGACATGTTCAAATCTTGGGTCTTCCAGCCTTACCCTTTCCATTTTATCGCTGAACAGATCATTGGTAAAAAAGTTACCTATCTTGCCCATATCCTTTTTAAGAACCGTAGTGCCAGTGAATGGCTTGTTCGTAGAAAAGACAATATAAGTACCTTCAAATACCACTCGGCGATGCTTACCGCGAGTACTGAGACTTACTTCGTTAAGCTCGTAATTGGCCCCATTATAACTGCCGCTTACATAATCTCCAACCAATGGATCTAACCCTCCTATAGGAAGGCAGGAATCTCTTCCAGTTTGTATTATATCACGAGGGCTTAGAGGAAAATACTCAATATCCTTGCTAAAATAACTTAATATCCTGGGGAAGATAACCTCTTTTACATCTTCTTTGTAATTGTTGATTGGTAAATAAACATAGTAAGAAGCGGCGGCAAATGCAAAAAAGAATATCACGAGCACTGCTTTTGCAGAATCGCCGGATTGCTTAGAAGTATGGATAACCCCTTCAGGCATCATATATTTTGTGTATAAAAAATAATTAGCGACCGCTACGAGTATCATGAATACAGCCGCATAAGGTATCCTCGCATAGAAATCTGATACCGCCATCACCCTCTTAGATTCAAATGTATTCAGCATTGGCTTTACATGCTGTTCATAGTGCGGCCTGAAAGCACTTCGCAGCTGACCTAAGCCAGCATAATTTCTTCGGCCACTTCTTGAAATCGGCGAAGAATCATCATCACCGGAATATGCGCTTTTTACGCTACTTCTCACATTTTCAAGAAAATCTGTCGGCCTTCTGACATTATTTCTATTTTTGAAGTAGAAAATGGCCATATATAAAGCCATAAAGCCAAGTGAAAATATAAGTTTAGAATTATCAGCCATGCTAGTTCAGATAATCTTTTGCATTCACGGGCTTTTTGTCAGATTCCGCGGCCTCAAAGAACGGTAGCGCGGCAACGCCGACAATTCCGGCAAGTATATTACCAGGAAATATCTGTATAGAATTCCTTAAGCTACCCACTGCCGAATTGTAAAACCTTCTGGATGCCGAAATCTGCTCTTCAACCTCGTTATAGGTTTGTTGAGCCTGAAGCATGTTCTGGTTCGATTTTAACTCAGGGTAGTTTTCTGCACGAACCATTAATCCGTTCATTGCGCTAGTTAAAGCACCGGCATTAGTAAGGTGCTCCTTCACCTGCGATACATCTGTCTGGTCATAATCTTTGGACGTAGCCTCACGCAGTCTGGTTATCTCTTCAAAAATATTTTTTTCATGCTCCATGAACCGGCGGGCTATTTCAAGAACGTTTGGTATAAGATCGGTTCGTTTTTTTAGCTGCACATCAATACCTGAAAGCGCCTCAAGAACTTTATTATTTCTGGTTACTATGGACGCGTACCAGAAATAAAGTACAGCAAGTATACCTACGGAAATTATTATAAGCATCAGATTTTCTCCCTCTTTATCCCGCTGATTATAACAGAAAAACCCGTAAAATCAAAGTAACTTATTCCACAGTAACGGATTTCGCCAAATTGCGTGGCTGGTCGACATCGGTGCCTTTAGCGCAGGCCACGTGGTAGGCAAGCAGCTGGATAGGAATGGCGTATAAAATAGGATTCAGTAAATCTCTGACGAGATTTACAGTACTTGGTACCTGGTACTGAGTACCTACTTCTGGCATCTCTATCGCGTATTCCACAACATCTTTAAGCTGAGAGATTCCGAACGCATCGGAAAGCAGAACTATTTTACCGCCACGCGCGGCAACTTCACGAATGTTGCTCGCGGTTTTTTCAAACAGTTCATCACTTGGTGCTATCGCCACCACCGGAACATGTTTATCGATAAGCGCTATAGGGCCATGCTTAAGTTCACCCGCCGCCGTTGCCTCACTGTGAATATAAGAAATTTCTTTCAGTTTCAGCGCCCCTTCCATTGCGATAGGATAAGAAACCCCGCGACCGATATACATTATATCGCGCGCGTTTGAAATTTTGTTCGATACTTTTTTTATCAAGTCGTTACTTTCAAGAACCTTTGAGATAAGCGCTGGAATTTCGAGCAGTGATTGGGTTAGGTTGTTTATATCCGCCCCCTTCTCTTTAGCTATCTTCAATGTAAGGAATGCCAGTGTCATCAGCTGAGTGGTGAATGCCTTTGTAGATGCAACGCCAATTTCCGGGCCGGAATATATTGGCAGCACAACATCACTTTCACGCGCGATAGAACTTTGCACCACATTAACTATAGAAATTATTTTCTGGCCTTTGCTTTTTGCATATTTAAGCGCCGCAAGCGTAT
The DNA here is from genome assembly GCA_964564045.1 of uncultured Rickettsiales bacterium. GTDB lineage: Bacteria > Pseudomonadota > Alphaproteobacteria > Rickettsiales > UBA8987 > JAMHZE01. The sequence continues at coordinate 12,629 of CAZLZP010000025.1, read as the reverse complement.
CGGCCGTTTCACCTGATTGTGAAATGAAAATGGAAAGCCCCTTTTTATCCATCACCGCGCTGCGATAGCGGAATTCAGAGGCTATATCTACCACACAGGAAATGCCGGCTATTTTTTCCAGCCAGTACTGCGCAACCTTGCCCGCGTAATATGAAGTGCCGCACGCAACGATAGTAATTTTTTCAATATCGGTGAACGAGAAAGGGATCTGCGGCATCATTATCTCGCCCTTCAGAGCATTGAAATATGCGTTCAGGGTTTCCCCTATCACCGCCGGCTGCTCGAATATTTCCTTCTGCATGAAGTGATCGTAATTCTCCTTGCCAATATTAATGCTGGAAAGATTACTTTGTGTAATTTTGCGCTTAACTTCCTTGCCTGCCCTATCAAGTATAGTAACTTTTTCAGGGGTTATTTCAGCTATATCACCTTCTTCCAGATAACATATTTTGGAAGTGAGCGCAGCCAGTGCCAGCGCATCAGATGCGATGAATTTTTCAGTTTCGCCATAGCCTATTACAAGTGGAGCACCATGACGTGTGGCGTATATAAGGTTTTCGCTACCCGCAAATATAATGCCTATGGCATATGCGCCGTGAAGTTCGGCCACCGCTTTTGTTACGGCTTCTTTGGGCAGAAAGCCTCTATCAAGATACGAAGTGATAAGAATGGGAATAACCTCTGTATCGGTTTCACTGTGGAATTTATAGCCCGCAGCCAACAGCTTTTCGCGCAGAGCCAGATAATTTTCGATGATGCCGTTATGAACAACAGCAACCTTTTCGGTTGCGTGCGGATGTGCGTTCTTTTCCGATGGAGCGCCATGCGTGGCCCAGCGAGTATGGCCTATACCCGTATTGCCACTTACCGGAGTAGCTTTAAGGGCGTTTTCAAGGTTAACTATTTTGCCTTCAGCCCGGGCGCGGTTTATACGGCCGCCTGCGTTAGTGGCAACGCCCGCAGAATCATACCCGCGATACTCCAAGCGCTTAAGCCCTTCAACAATAAGCTGGGTTGCGTTCGGGTTTCCGGTTATGCCAATTATTCCACACATAGAAAGTTTACAAGTTGACAGGTTTACAAGTTAACAAGTTATGTATATATTCTGCCAAAAACAACAAGTTACAAAATGTTTCTATGGCTTTTATATACGTAAATGGCAATTTTTACCCTGAAACTGAGGCGAAAATATCCGTAAAGGATAGGGGCTTCCGCTTTGGCGATGGCGTTTTTGAAACGATATCTTTCTATAATGGAAAGATATTCAGGTGGAATCTGCACAAAGCCAGGCTTGAAGGCGGGCTTGAAAGTATAAAAATAGTTTTCAATACCGAGCGCCTGGAAAGCGACATTTTAAAAACGATAGAAAAGAACGGCCTGAAAACAGGGCTGGCAAGAATAACAATTACCCGTGGCGAAGGCAGCCGCGGCTATTTACCCGCAGAAAAAAGCACCGCAAATGTAGTGATAGAGGCAATGCCCCGCCCACCGATGGAGCGCGAACACGCCAACCTTTGTGTTTCAAAATACAAAAAGATACCGCTGGAGTGTTTGCCGGTTAATTACAAACTAACTCAGGGCCTAAGCAGCACTCTGGCGAAAATGGAGGCTCACGAAAAAAGATTCTTCGACGCGCTGATGCTTAATGTAGATGGCTATGTTTCGGAATGCAGTGCCGGAAATATTTTCTGGGTGAAGGGCAAGAATGTTTATACCCCACGTTACGATTGCGATATTTTAGAAGGCGTGATGAGGCAGGTTGTGCTGGATAAATGCCCATACAATGTAATTCACGGCAGGTTCAAACTGAGCGAACTTAAACGTGCCGACGAGGTTTTTATTACCAACGTGGCGTGGAAAGTGCTTAGCGTGAACGAGATAGAAGGTGTGTTCAAAAACAAAAAAGGGTATAAAGCAACCAGCGAGATACGCAATTTAATCGAAAAAGACATTAGTAATCAATAGATTATTAATTTCCCAGCCATTAACGATTTCTTAACCTTTTTGTGGTATAATATTTGAGTATGGAACCAGTAGAAACAATCATTTTTCAAGAGCCTGTAAAAATCGACCTCAATAAATTTCTTGAGAACCTTTACGCTTCGCAGCCGCAGTTCAAGTCTGCGGGTATGCATATATCAAGTGAGCAAGGTGTTCCCGTTATACGCGATTCAGCAGAGCGCATAATATTCCTATTCCAGCAGGAGAAAGAAGGATACATAACCCGGATGGATACACATAATATCCCAATGCCAACCGAAGAGGTAAAGCAGGCGTTCCGAACCAGCATGTCTCAGATATTAAGGAATTCAATAGTTACTGGCAGGGAACAGGAGGTTGTTAGAAATACAACTTATGAAACACTGACTGATAATGAAAGGCAGCTTTATGAGCATTATGAGAATTTTAGATTTGAACTTGAAGAACGTATTGTTGAAGCCAGAAATGGAGATAAGCCAGTACTGTTATTTGCGGGTGAAGCACATAATTACCCTACCTCAGTTGCATTCAAATATTTTTCAGCAGATATAGCATTAGAACAAGGCTTCAATAGCCTTACTCTTGAATCGCAAATTAGCAAAGGTTTTGAGGAGGAATATAATACAAAACCAGCTGATAGCTTTTATTTTCTTGGGACAAGCGTTAATACAGCAATAGTTTACAGCACTAAAATGAGGCTGGATAGAACAGACTTGGCAATACCAGATGTTGAAGGCGGCCATCCAAAGGTGTTTCATATTGATCTACCTTACGATGACCCTTTGATAGTAGAAGCAAGGAGAACAGGAGATCACTCTAAAATACATACCGATGAAGTTTTTGATCTTCGCAACAAGCTTATGGTTGATAATATACTTCAAAAAACTTCAGGCGATGTGGTTCATGTTGGTGGATACGCACATACAAGAGCTATTATAGAAGATCCAGAAATAATAAAAAAATTTACAGTCGTGCCTGTTGCATTATGTATTATCAACGCAGCTCCGTATCATTATATTGAAAATGGCGCTAGAAGAGAATTCAAGCATATTGATATAGATTATATAAACGGTACATTGTCTGAAAATTCATACTCCAATGGAAAACCTTATATTTTAAAGATGGATGATACGCAAGGCTATGGAGTTGTGACAGCAGGTACAAAACCAGCTGAGTTCATGATGCTTTCACGCAGATTCTCGAAAGTGTACGATGATAGATGCGGCGGTGGCCAAACCAAAAAACTGGAAGATATGATTGAAGCATCACTTTCTGACAAGACAAGCCCAGGCACGATTGATAGGGCTGAGCTAGCCAAGATCGCAGATCAAATATACATTCTGCAAAAGGAATTCGGTAAAGCAATTTCTTATAAGGAAGAAGGCACAAAATTACAGATTGATATAGACGGAAACAAAAAAGACTATACCATAAAAAGGTAATTAAACCTTATCACAACACTAACTCATGGAAATAATTGTATTAGGAATATTGGTATTGGCGCAACTGGCATTGCTGGTTTTTTGCGTTGTGTTCATTGTGTATTTTTCATCGGCGTTCATTACCTGGCCACCTTCAATTCCTACCGATAGAAAAAGCAGAAGAAGAATGCTGGAAGAGATAAAGGCAGTTTACCCTACAGAGGCAAATATAAAAATTGCCGACCTGGGTTCTGGCTACGGCCATTTACTGCGCGATTTGGCAAGGAGCTACAAAAACGCAAGTATAACAGGCGTAGAGTTACTTTGGCTGCCATATTTAGGCGGTAAGCTGCTTTGCAAAAGGTTCAAGAATATTAATGTGGTTAAAGATGATATACTTAAGCACGACCTTTCACCTTATGATGTTATAGTTTACTTCTTCCGTAGCGACCACGGACTTGATAAGAAGTTCCAGGAAGAGTTCAAAGGCAAGCTTGTTATAAGCAACAACTTCCCGCTGCATTATAAAGAAGCGGATAAAATAATTGAAATGAAGGAAACCTTCGTTAACAGAAAATTATTTATCTACCATTTCTGATATCTTACTGCTTGGGCCAGCCGCAGGCAGATAAACATTGAACGTACTTCCCTGCCCTAATTTACTTTTTATTTCCAAATGGCCATTATGGTTTTCCACTATCTGCTTAACTATGGAAAGCCCCAAACCGGTACCGCCCAAATTGCGCGAACGGGCTTTATCAATGCGGAAGAACCTTTCTGTTAAACGCGATATATGTTTTTCGTTGATACCTTCTCCGTAATCCTGCACGCTTATGCAAAGCAACATCTGGTTAGTTGGGAACACCTTAAGTTTGTTATCTTTGTTGATAGTGGTGAACAGGCTTATTTCAACCTCACTATTTTCCTTACTGTATTTTATTGCGTTACTTATAAGATTATCAAAAACACGGATTATATCGTCCCTATCGCCAAACGCCGCCGGAAGGGCGTTCTCGGTACTGGTTTTTATTTTTACGCCCCTGCCTTCAGCCAGCTTGCGAAGGTTTGATAGCGCTTCCTGCAATATATCGTTCAAAGATATATTCTCAAACTTTTCACGGTGCGAGCCCGATTCCGCAAGAGAAAGAACCAGAAGATCGTTAATAAGGCGATTCATTCTTTCCGACTGCTCTTTCATTATGCGCAGGAATTCTTTCTTCGCGCTTTCATCGTTATCTACCTCGGCCAGAGTTTCGATAAAGCCAGATATACTAGCAAGCGGCGTTTTCATTTCATGGCTGGCATTGGCCACAAAGTCGTTCAGCATCTTCTCGGTTTTCTTTTCCTGGGTAAGGTTCTGCAGAATTATAATGATAGCAATTTTGTTGGGAGAATTGATTGGGAATTTTTCAATACGGATATCGAAGAAATAATAATACACATCAGTGAATTCATATTTAATATTCGTTCCCTGCCCCGATTCCATTACCTGCCTGAATAAGGGCTTTAGCCTCTCATCCGAGATTATCTTTTTTATGGTTTCAGCATAGTTCCAGCCGAAAATGTTTTTTGCCGCCTGGTTTGTTTGCAGAAAGTTCAGCTCAGAATCTAGCATCAGCACTATGTTCGGAAGGCTGTTGATAAGTATCTCGTCTTCCAGTAGCAGAATTTTAAGAGCATCATTCTTCTGCTGCCACGATTCGTTAAGCTTGTTGATAGATGCCGAAAGTTCTTCCACGTTGTTAAGGAAAGATAGATCGGGCTGCACCGGGTTCTTGTTCTGCGCAAGATTGGAAACATAGTTGGTAACTTCCTGCAGATCGGCAATGTACGGGTAGTTGAACAGCAAAGCCATAATGAATATAAGGCCGAACAGAATAACGCCCTCGTCAAAACCAATATAGCCATTCAGAACAAACAGCGTTATTATAAGTGCCGGAGCCGCAGTAAAGATGAACGTACTTTTGGCAAGCTTCCGGAATTTTACCTTACCAGAAAATACTATTTGAGATATGGCCAGATCTTTAGTGCTTACCCTACCGTTATTTTTTGTGTCATCTTTTTTCATTGGTTATATTATAGCGCTATAACTAAATAATTAAAATCATGAACTATCTCGGATTATACACTTTATACATAAAAGAAGTTAACCGTTTCATCAATGTATACAACCAAACGCTTATAGCCCCGCTTATAAACTCGATGCTGCTGCTGGCAATATTCACGCTGGTGTTCAAAAACAGGGTGGATTTTATTGAAGGCGTGCCGTTCGCACAGTTCATGATACCCGGACTGATAATGATGACGGTAATTCAGCAGGCCTTCGCCAATACCTCTTCCACACTTACATTCAGCAAGGTTCTGGGTATAATAATTGATATGCTTATTCCACCGCTTTCTGCGAAAGAGATAGCCATTGCGCTGCCGCTGGCCGGTGCTACACGCGGCGTTATTGCGGGCATAGTGGTGGCGGTGGCGGTTGTTATACTTTCCCTTCTGTTCGATAGCGGAATGATGCTGCATATTCACCATTTTGGTATAATGGTTTTTTACATGTTCTCGGGCGCACTGCTTCTTTCGCTGGCCGGAATGATAGCCGGAATTCTTTCCGACAGCTTCGACCAGATGAGCGCATACACCAGCTTTATAATCACCCCGCTTTCGTTTTTATCAGGCACTTTCTATTCAATAAATAATCTGCCGGAATTCTGGCAGCATGTAAACCACTTCAACCCGTTCTTTTATATTATTGATGGCTTCCGCTACAGCCTTACCGGCCATAATGATTTTGATATTACAACCGGCGTATTGTTCATTACCGGTTTGAATGTAGTTGCCTACACGGCGGTGTATTTAATGCTGAAAAGCGGATATAGGATTAAGAGCTAGATGAAAAAAGGATTTAGCCTTATAGAGCTTGCAATTGTAACAGTTATCGTTGGATTGGTAACTACTAGTATAATGGCAGGACGGGCTTTAGTTGAACAGGCAGAGTTACTAAAAACAGTAAGGTTTTTCAAAAACCTTGAACTCTCGTGGAGAACTTTTCAAACCAAGTATAATACCATTCCGGGAGATGTAAAAAATCCTGAAATGTTTTTTCCTGCCTGTGAATCTGACCTTTGGGGGCCCATGCAAACCGTTACAGGAAATGGCAATGGCATACTTGATGGTGGAGAGGCCGTTTGTATATGGGGACAGCTTTACAATTCAGGCCTGTACCATCCTTATGGATTAGAAGCAAACTCCATTACCGGAAACACACCTGCGTCAACTATCGATTTCACCGCAGGAGATGATTATATTTATGCCGAATGGACTCCAGACATAAATAATTTTATGTATATTAGCGATGGAGAAGGATACTATTTAAATGGAAGTATTGTTGTAATTCGTTCTGAAGAAGCAAATACAGATTTTGTGGATATACTTAGGTGGAATGTTGGCATGTCTCCGATGTATGTATATACAATCGATTCAAAAATGGACGATGGGCTGCCAGGCGGCGGAAGTGTTATTGGCGATGGAGTTAATACTACAAGCTATCATAACGGTATGGACTCTAATATAATTGATTGTTACGATAATTATGAATTTGGATATTACGGCGGAGGAAAACCAACTTCAGCTTCCAGATATAAAATTTCTATAATAACCGAGAACCCGGAATCAGAAAGTGAGGATGATAAGTTTATCACAACACCAAACACCGAAAATAAGTTCTGTAACTTCGTTTATATACTGAATTAGATCGCCTTCCTAGCCTGAAGGGCGGTGGAAATTGTGCCTTCGTCCATGTAATCAAGTTCGCCGCCCAGGGGAATGCCGTGAGCAAGGCGAGTTACTTTAATGTTTGATGACTGCAAGTTCTGCGAAATGTAATGCGCCGTGGTTTGCCCTTCCATAGTGGCGTTGGTTGCGATTATAACTTCGGTTATATTTTCATCCTTAATTCTTTTTATCAGCTTGTTTATTTTAAGATCTTCCGGCGTGATGCCATCCATTGCCGAAAGCACACCACCCAGCACATGATACTGGCCACGATAAACACTGCCGCGTTCCATCGCCCACAGATCTGTAACGCTTTCCACCACGCATATAATGCTTTTATCGCGCTTCGCTTCAGTGCAGATATGGCAAGGGTCGTTCATATCGTAATTGCCACAAGTACTGCACGATTTTATATTCTGCGCGGTTGCCTTAATAGATTCTGCCAGCGGCAGCATAAGGCTTTCTTTGTTCTTCAGCAGGTGCAGTGCAGCACGGCGTGCCGAGCGCTTACCTATGCCAGGAATTTTTGAAATATATGTTATTAGTTTTTCTAGGTCGTTCATGATTGCCCTTATAGGGCAATTAGAATCTAGAGTCTAGTATCTAGAATCTAGTGACCCCTCACCCAGCTAAAACTAAAAACCCGCAACAAGTGCGGGTTAAGTTTTATCAACCCTCTCCCGCAGGGGGAGAGGGAAAATAATTGATATTATAGCTGTTTCAGTGCATCGAACAGTTCACTTACTTTACGAAGTACGTTCGTAGAAGCTGAGTAAGCCTGCTGGGCAACGATAAGTTTTGTTAATTCGTTACCGATCTCGGCGGTTGATACTTCCAACGCATTAGGCACTATTGTACCAACGTTCGAATCACCTACCTCACCGAATGTTCTAGAGCCTGAAGAGGTTGTTTCCGTGTATGCGTTACCAGATTCTGCCAACAAACCATTCGGGTTCGCAAAATATGCTATTGGTAATTTATACACACGAGATGTTAAGCTGTTATCGAACACGGCAGTAACAAAACCTTCAGAATCTATCTGCAGAGATTGTAACTGACCAGTTGGGAAACCATTCTGTGAAAGGGTGCCCTTAGAGCTTGAAGAAAAGCTTGTCATTCCATCTAGTGTATCTGTTGTACCAAAGTTTATAGTAGTACTTACAGCTTCCGCTATACCAGAAGGTTCTATATCGAACGCTGATGCTATAGGGCCAGTTTTACCCCTTAGTGTACCATCACCGTTAAATGAAAGTACGCCGTAAGATAATAATGTTGGCGAGCCAGAATAAGCCCCATCAATAACGTCATCACCATCTACCTGCGGAGCGTAAAGTTCTACAGCCCAAAGGTTATTTCCGCTGTTAGATTCTATCTTTTTGAACGCAAGTGTTACGTTTATTGAGCCACCGTTCGATGTGAATATGGTTATAGGTTTCGAGAAATCTGATGCAACTATACCTTCAGCCATGTTAACCCCTGTTAAGGCGTTATATGTCGCAGGAATTGCCGTTGATGTTAAACCAAGCTCCGCTAAAAACTGAGCATCACTGCTACCAAAGGTAATAGTATCGGTTGGGTCTACGTTGAATATTTCCAACGTTGCACTTGCAGAAGGACTTGCCACCAGAGAATCTAGCCCATCAGTAGCTATGTTAGCCTGTACAAGCGTATTAAGTTCTGCCAGTGATGCAAAGGTATTTGTAGCACCGGTAATATTACTTAAGCCCAGGTTACCAGCGTCTTCCAGGTCGCCACCGAATGTTACAGAATCTGCCACATCATCTGGAGCGATGAACAAGTAAACTTCTGCACCACTGTTAACTGATAACACGCGAGATCTTAAGTCATCTGTGCCATCAATAAGGCTGGAAAGTTGGTTAAGCGTGTTGAATTCGTTCGATGCCGCTACTGGGCTTGAACTTCTGTAGGTGTATGTGGTTGTAACTGAGTTTACTGTGATAGTAAGTGTTTCACCATCTGTAAAGCCAAGATCTGCAGTTGCACTAGCTACGTTCAAACCACCAGCATCTGTTATATCTACCGATTGTTCTATGCCACCATAAGTGTATGTTCTTGTGCCGTTAGCATTTGTAACTGTAACTGTAGAACCAATTGCAAAATCTGGCGTTACACCAGTATAGGTAGGCAATATGATCTGTGTAGAACTGTTTGTTGTATTTGTATTGCTTGCAAGGGCTATTGTATCACCGGCACCTTTAAGTACAGGAACATCGATAGAACTTGAGTTAAGATTTACTTTTGCAGTGATACTAGTTGTTGGAGATGCCGTACCAGAGATATCTGCCGTACTTATATTTACTAAAGATGCCGTATTGGCCGAGTTTGTTGTATAAGTAACGTTTCCTGCTGCACCTGGTAATCTACCATCTGGGTCTAGTGGCCAGCCTTGCAGAATGTAGCCGGCTTCGTTAACCAAGTCACCATCGGCATTTGGCCTGAATGAACCAGCACGAGTATAACCTGTAATTTCCGCAGCATTTTGCACCACGAAGAAACCAGCGCCCTGTAGCGCAAGATCTGTACCGATACCGGTAGAGTTAACCGCACCCTGTGTTGAAATATCCTGACGCACCCTATCTAGTACACCACCACCAACTGTGCCCGCTACAAGTGTAGAGAATGAAACTGACGAGGATTTATAACCAGTTGTTGAAAGGTTGGCTATGTTGTTTGAAATAACGTTAACCGCTGATGATTCTGCTGTTAGCGATGTAACTGCTGCGTTTAGTGCTCCAAGTAATGACATAAATACTCCTTAATTAGCCGTTGTTGTTAGTAGTAGTTGTTGTAGGTGTAGTAGTAGGTGCATTAAGAACCGCCGAGATCCTTGAAAGATCTACGCCAACTCTGTTATCGTCGTTACCGACGAAGACTACCGGATTAGCTCCAGATGCAAAATCTACACCTGTTACTATTCCGCTTAGGAAGGTGCTAAGCGCACCAAATTTATTATCAGCCGTTTTGGAAACCGCCGAAACTTTATATGTACCAGCTGCAACCGGTTCGCCCGCTGCATTCTTGCCATCCCAGGTAAAATCGTGCGTGCCTTGCGCTTTATCAGCTGGGATTTTTACGATGATCTGATTAGATTCGTCTCTTATTTCAATATCTACATTTTCGTAATCGGCATCGGCAAAGTACGAGAATTTTTGTGAGCCGCCTTCAGACACATAGAAAGTATCACCCAGATATTCCACCTGCTTGTTAATGAAGCTGGCAAGTGAAGAAGCCTGAGAATTATTTGTAGAAGAGATAAGCGATTGAAGGTTTTTATTAACCGCAATAAGCTGCTGCGAAGAGTTAAGCTGAGAAAGCTGGTTGGCCATATCAGAAACTTCCATCGGCTTTGTAGGATCTTGGTTTTGCAGTTGCGTAAGGAACAACTTAAGGTACATATCAGAACTTTGATTGAAAGAAGCGTTCGATTTATCCAGACCGCTGGTGTTCTGGTTGAATATTGAACCGATACCGCCTAATGATTCTGTTGAACTAACCATATTACTCTCCCTATACCATTATATTTAATAAGCCATTGTACGAAGGATCAGTGTAATTGCCGTATCCATCGATATTAAGATTGTTGTTAGCTACCTTACTTATTTCTTCTTCAACGCGGAAAGAAAGCGGCTTGCCGCCAAAGAAGTTGAAATTGTTATCTTGCTGCTGTTGCTGCTGGCGAAGATTGAAGCTCATTGAATTAGAATCTGACTGTATACCGTTATCAGTTAATATCTTCTGGATAGATTTTGTATCTTTCTGAAGCATATCAAGCGTTTCAGGCCTATCAGCAAGAACCATTATATTGGTTTTTCCATCTGTGAAATCGAATTTTATCTGAACCTTGCCTAAATGCGCAGGCTCTAGGCGAAGATCTATAACGTTATCACGCTTGGTAACGTTCACTACTTTATATGTATCAACTTCCGCAAGTTTATCTTTTAATTCTTCCTTAGAACGAATGTTGCGAGCAGCTTCACCAATGGCGCGATTAAGATCCTGGCCAGCGAATGCAGCCTGAGCCGGATTCTGAGCCTGTGCAGCAGTTGCTTTATCTGCAAGTTTTTCAGCATTGCTAAGGTTAGAACCAAGTTCTGATTTAGCCTGAAGTATTTTATTATTATCGGAAAGCTGGTTTTTTATCACTTCCGCATTTGCATCAACTTTTTCACCAAGTTTAACTAATGTTTTCTTTTCATCTACCTTTACATTACTTAATGCCGCCTGCTGAGCTATTGCTTTGCCATCCACCGCATTTGCGTTCGCTGAGTTAGTTTGGGTAGCATTAGCAGTAACACTAGCCTGAACCACATCACCTTCTTCAGTTACTATATTGCCTGAATCTGCCGAAACAACCGGAGTTGGAGAAACCACAGTAGCTATTGGAGAACCATTGGCTTCCGCCGCCTTGATACCGAACGGGTCATCAAGCTTCTGGCCATTCAACAAACCACCGTTATTTGTTACATCAGTTTCCGCAAGAGAATCTATATCTTCTGAATCTGTGCTGCCAAGAATATCGTTAAGGCTTTGAAGTGTTTCATCCGTAATTACCTCGCCCGAATTAGCGGGAACTAAAGAGGCGGCACCTTCGGCTTGTAAACCTAAAATGCCGCCCTGAGGGGTTACGTTAAGGGAAGATTGTACGTTGTTCAATAGACCAGCGAATTGTTGACCACCAGCACCGGCTTCGCCAAGAAGTCCTTCAACTCCATCTACAACATTAGTCAGCAGGCTTTTGCCCGTAAGAAGCGAAGAGCCGGCGCTAAGTAATGAAAGTATGCTAATTGGGTCCATAAATTCTTTAAATTATTAAAAATGCTTTTATTCCGCATTATATATAGCTGGATACGTGCCAGAATCTGAAAAATGTTATTTTTCAGATAGTTGTCGGCTCACAGTTCACAGTTCACAGTTAGGAGGTGCAAAATTTGCGGCAAGCTTTGCAGATGGTTTGGTAAAGTTTGCAGAAGCGGGGCTTTAGCCTAGATCTCTTTCGTTATTAGTTGGCCTAAATGCGGTAAAAAATCTTGTACCGCCTGAATTTTTATGCCCTTCGGCCAACCTTCTTGTATGTATTCTATTGCGCCTATCTTCAACCCATTTATCTGTAAGCCTTTCAAGCCTTCTCATTTCGCCCAGGCCAACATTATTAATTATATCATTCATAGCCTCGGGGGGTATTACACTTAACCTTACGCCAGCAGTATCCATTGGCTCTAAAAGCTGACTGTACCTTTTAGGATTACTTAACTTTAAGGCGTTCATGAATTTTAAGCCAACCATTTCTGTTTCGTTTGTCATGGGTTTATTTATAGCATGAATTTTGAATAAATCACCATTTTATCATATTGAACTATATAAAATAAGGCTATTTTCACTATTTTGCCCTTGCGCTGGCGTATTTTGGGTGTATAAGGGTGGCAGAATTTATGTATA
>CAZLZP010000024.1:0-19825 GCA_964564045.1 uncultured Rickettsiales bacterium | reverse complement strand
TCTTTCGAGGACAGATTTACAGTCTGTTGCCATTGACCGCTCGGCCATCCCTCCAGCAATAGGTTTTGCCTTTTAGTTTAAACTGCGGTTTATGTCAATATATGCTTTACAAATGCCTGTAAATCAGTATTTATGCCTGCAAATCATGGGGTTAAATAATTTTCATTCGTTAACGTTTTCTTAACCTTTTTATGGTAGAATAAAGGGGTAATAAAAATTTTATGAAAGACTCAACGAATATACCTGAATCAAAAACTACAGCAGATACGGCTCCGGTTAAAGCTGTCCACATAAGGTTCTATGAACGCGATGAGAATGATAAATTACATAAGAATAAACTAGCAGTCATCGAAAGACTTAGAAAAACAGATGTAGAACATGATGGAATTTTAAATCAGCTTCAAAAAGAAGGCTACGCTGGGTTTGTAGTAGATTCTGATGCAGTAACAAATGTAAAATTTTATAAGAATATGGATATGTCTGACGATCCATTTATTCACACTGGCACAAAAAATATGTTTAGATTTGTCCAAAAGGCTGCCGAAATATTTAAGCCTTTAAACAGAGGTGGGCTGGAAAGATAAATATGAAACCAAAAGATAGAATACTTGCGAATAAAAACGATAGCCCCGAGTTGTTTGCTTCAGCACTAGCTGTAGTTAATCAGATGATAAGAGACGGCAGAACTGCTCACGAGCAAGAGGATAAAGCCGAGCATTTCAAATTGGTCTTTAACACAGATGATATAGGTAAGGCTGCTCCAAGAACGCCTGTGCAATGGGATAATCTTGCCAAATTGCTTAATTTAATGTTGCTGCGTACTGGAGTTGTAGATGAGCACGATCTTACGATTGCATTTTCTGGTGATGCGGGAGATGCTGTAAAATATGTTGGGTTCAGTCATGCTACAATAAATAATAAAAATGTTCTTGTGCTAGATAAGCCAAAAGATAAAACATTTTCTGATCTGGTCAATAGAGCTTCTTACGCTGAGCTAAAAGAGATGAGTGCGCTTGCTCTTTCTGCTTATCAAAATTGTGGGGATTCAATCAAAAAAAAGCCTATGCTAACTTTTATGATAGTTGCAGGTAATGAAAACTCCTTTCCTACATTACTTGCGCCTGTAGCTAAAATACATATGGCAATATCTGGCTTTCATGACCTACCAATGCCGGAGCGCCATAAAAAAGAAACGCCTGAAGGTGGGGTGCAATTGCTTGTTGAAGAAACATATATAGCTTTGGTAAGACAATTGGAAGCTTCTACAAAATGTCTAGTGCGCTAACTTAGTTTTTTACAAACTATCTTTAACCCCTCGGGGTAGGCAATATGTTCTTCGGCGTGAATACGTTCATGCAGGGTTTCCACCGTATCAGTTGGCATAATATCAATGCCTCGCTGCAGAATAATTTCGCCGGCATCCATCTCTGGAATAACATAATGCACGGTACAGCCCGTTCTTTTTGCGCCGAATGCCAGCGCATCTTCCACCGCTTTGCCGCCTTTAAAATCTGGTAGTAGGGAAGGGTGAATGTTTATCATTCTATTCGGCCATTTATTTACAAAATCTTCAGTGAGCAGGCGCATAAAGCCGGCAAGGCATACTATTTCAGCGCCAACTTCAACAAGCTTTTTATGAATATCTTCATCGAACCTTCTGCGTGAATCAAAGCTGCGGTGATTTATAACGAACGCCGGTATACCATGCTTCTTTGCGCGCTCTAGCCCATATGCATCGGGGTTATTGGAAATAACTGCAACTATCTCTGCCGGATAATTGGGCTTTGCGCACGCATTTATCAGGGCCTGCAAATTACCCCCAAAACCCGATATAAGAACTGCTACTTTCTTTTTATTCATCTATATATTTAACTTCGTCGCCTTTGATGATCTTGCCGATAATGTAGGCTTTTTCGCCCTGTTGTTTCAGAACCTCAACCGCTTTTTCGCCCTCGGCTCCGTTCACAACCGCTATCATGCCAATGCCGCAGTTCAGAACACGCAGCATCTCACTAAGTTCAACTTCGCCTTTCTGTTTCAGCCAGCTGAATATAAGTGGCATTTCCCACGATGCTAAATTTATTTCGGCGCTTAATCCCTTCGGCAGAACCCTTGGCAGGTTTTCTGTTATGCCACCGCCGGTAATGTGCGAAAAGCCAAGAACTTCCACCTGCTTAATTAATTCAAGGCAGGCTTTAACGTAAATTTTTGTTGGGGTTAACAGCACTTCACCAAGCGTTTTATCGAAACCATAAAGTTTTTCTTCAAACTTAAAGCCTTTTGTCTCGATTATTTTTCTAGCCAGAGAGAAGCCGTTCGAATGCAGCCCGCTGGAAGCTATACCAATAACCACATCACCCGCATGTATGTGCTTGGCAGGAAGTATATTATCACGTTCAACCACGCCAACAGCAAAGCCGGCAAGATCGTACTCGTCATCTTTGTACATACCTGGCATTTCGGCGGTTTCACCGCCAACAAGCGCACAGCCAGCCAGTTTGCAGCCATCTGCAATGCTTTTAATCACCTTCTCGGCAACTGCAATATCAAGCTTGCCACATGCGAAATAATCAAGGAAGAACAGCGGTTCTGCGCCTTGCACCACTAAGTCGTTCACGCACATCGCTACCAGGTCTTGCCCTATTGTATCGTGCCTGCCTATGGTTTGCGCTACTTTAAGCTTGGTGCCAACGCCATCGGTTGTAGAAACAAGTATGGGGTCTTTATAGTTTATCTTTTTCAGGTCGAACAGGGCACCAAATCCGCCAAGCGCCGAATCAGTTCCCAAGCGTGATGTTGCCTTTGCGAAAGGTTTTATGCGCTCTACAAGCTGGTTGCCTGCATCTATATTTACTCCCGCATCTTTGTAAGTTGTACCAGTTTTTGCCGTCATGATTAATATTGATTATTGTTGCTTTCGATATATTGTATTTTTTCTAAATTAAAACTACGAACTATCAACTACCAACTATCAACTAATTGGGCAAGATGCAAATAAAACAATCAACAATTTCCTGGACAATAATATTCGGGCTGGCTTTTCTTATAATATACCTTGTTGGCGGCATACTGGCACCTTTCATATTTGGCATAATAGTGGCCTATTTCCTCGATCCTATCGCAGATAAGCTGGAAGAGAAGGGGCTTAGCAGAACAAATTCTACGGTGGTTGTGCTTGGCGGCTTTTCGGCAATTCTTATTGGCGTTATCGTACTTTTTGGCCCCATCCTGCTCGACCAGATAATCGAGCTTATCTCGAAAATACCGGTTTACGCCGCACAGCTAGAGCATGATCATGGCGAGAACGTAAAAAACCTTCTGCACAAATTCATGCCTGATATTCAAGATCAGGCGAAAGATTTTGCGTTTAAATTCTCTAATGAACTGTTGAAGCTTTCGGGCCTGCTGCTTTCAGGCATATTTACCTCTGGCGCGGCCATATTCAGTCTGCTTTCTTTATTCCTTATCAGCCCTATAATCGCCTTCTACATGCTTCGCGATTGGGATGTACTTGTTAAAAAGATTGACGACCTCCTTCCTCGCAACAATCTTTCTGCTATTCGTAAAAACTTTGTAAAAATAGATAATATAATTTCGGCCTATATACGCGGGCAGGTTACTGTTTGCCTTATAATGGCGGTGTTCTACTCGGTTAATCTGTCGCTTGTTGGTTTGAATTATGGCTTTGCTATTGGCTTTGTAACAGGCATTCTGGCGTTCATTCCATATGTGGGCATGGCAATTGGCGCTATCACCGGGCTTATAGTTGCGTATGTAGAATTCGGGCTGGATGATGGCATGCTTCTGGTTGCGCTGGTATTCGTATTCGGTAACGTTATTGAAGGTAACTTCATTACGCCAAAACTGGTGGGAGATTCTGTAGAACTTCACCCGGCCTGGATAATATTCGCGCTTCTTGCAGGCGGTACACTTATCGGCTTCACCGGAGTTCTTGTTGCAATTCCTGCGGCGGCAGTTATTGGCGTACTAACCCGTAGCTCGGTGGAAGTTTACAAGCAAAGCTCGCTTTATCTTGGTAACTATGATACAATGCAGTTGTCGGCGAACTTTACGCAACAAGATGGGGTAGTAACTGAAAAGCACGAAAACCCTGTATTCTCTGGATTTGAAGAGGTTGCACCGCAATCTCGTCCTGAAAGAAAGATAGTTGACGATGTAAAAGTAGCGAATAACCCTAAGCCTAAAAAGAAGAAGAAAAAGAAGAAAGAATTTGAACTTAAATTTCCAAAAAGCTAGTGCATGAACCAGGCGGTTTTTAATTTCATACCACAACGCAGCTATCTGCAAGATGATTTCATTGTTTCATCCAGCAATATCGATGCCTTCCGTATGGTAACCAGCTGGCCACGTTTGTGGGATAATAAATGCCTTATAGTTACTGGCGGCAAGGCTTGCGGCAAAACATTCCTTGCAAAAGTATGGCAGGAATTATCGAGCGCAAAATTCATAAACGCAAAAGATTCTGAAAAATTATTCCTTACCAACACGCCTGAAAACATAATACTGGAAGATATTGAAACCCTTCTGCCCGAGAACGAGGAAAGGCTTTTCCATATTTATAATAACATTCTAAATGGTAAGGGTTCACTGCTACTTACATCTTCAAAGCCAATAATATCGCTTGATATAAAACTGCCAGATCTGCGCTCTCGCTTAAGCGCGGCTACGGTTGTTAACATTCTTCCGCCTGATAACGAACTGCTGAAAGGGCTTATCTTCAAGCAATTCTCTGATCTTCAGGTGCTAATTCAACCTAGCGTTATCGAATTCCTTATCCCAAGAATAGAAAGAAGTTTCGAGGCCGTTTCCAAAATAGTTGAAGAAATTAACAAGAAATCATTTGAAACCAAAAGGAATATCACTATTCCTTTTATTAAAGAGGTGCTGGGGCTATGACATATGTATTTTCACTTGTTAACCAAAAGGGCGGGGTAGGTAAAACCACCACCGCTGTAAATCTTGCAACCGCTGTAGCGGCTTGCGGCAAAAGAACGCTTATAATCGACCTTGATTCTCAGGGTAACGCAACAACCGCATTCGGCCTAACCGCAGAACAGCGCGAGCCTAGCTCGTATGATGTAATAGTTGAAAACACCCTGCTAGATGAAGCGATAAAACCCACCATCATTCCATATTTATTTATCTGCCCGGCCTCGGTAGATCTGGCCGGAACTGATGTGCTGCTTTCAACCCGCATTGGCCGTGAATATATTCTTAAGAAACGTATTGAAGCGTTAAAAACCCAGTTCGATTATATCTTCCTAGATTGCCCGCCTTCACTTGGTCTTCTAACCATTAATGCATTAACCGCATCTAACTTTACGCTTATACCGCTTCAGTGCGAATTCTATTCGCTTGAGGGGCTTTCGTACTTGCTGAACACGGTTGATATGGTTCAGCAGAACCTGAACGACAAGCTAGATATTGGCGGCATTCTGTTAACAATGTACGATAGAAGAAATAAGCTTACCAACGAAGTTGAAGGTGATGTTCGCAAGCACTTCAAGGAAGTTGTGTTCCAAACCATGATACCTCGCAACGTTAAACTTTCGGAAGCTCCAAGCCATGGCCAGCCTGGCATAATCTACGATCACCGCTGCTCTGGCTCAAAAGCATATATGCTGCTTGCGCGCGAGCTGTTAACTAGATTTCCAACTGATGAAATTTTAAAAAAAGCTTCTTAGGAAGCTATTCCGTTTGAATTTTTAGCGGCCACCTGTGCTGCGATAAATTCCTGAGAGATAGGAGTTATAGAAGTTGTAGGCGTGCCTTTACCCGCATGGTATTCTTCAATAGTTTTAACCATATTCGGATTATCAAGGCCAGTAGATTGAAGTTTACTTAGATCAACCCTGAGGTTAGGAACAGCAGCTGCAAAAACAGGCGCTGGTATATTCTCAAACTGATCTCTGAGGCTAGCATTAATAGTAATGCTTAAAGTACCATCAGGTCTCTCTTGAATCGCATTATACATTCGCTGCCTCGTTGGTTGTGTTCTTACGCTCATATTGTACCAGATTATTCAGCTTATTAATATTAGTTTTTATCTCGTCTTCGTTATTTCCAAAAATTCTCTTATCAAGTTCGACATAATTAACAACTTTTTCCGGGTTGCCATTTTCATGCCTTATGGTGAATTTTATACCATTTGAAGGCACCCCAAATTTTTTGCTTATATACCTTAAATTTTCGATTGTGTAAAGTATATCATATAAAGTGGTTCTTTCATAGTCATCATCGCCATTTATTGAAAAGAACTGCCTTTCACGAGATTTTCTCTTATCGGAAGATTTTACATTCAAAGTTCTGCTAGTAATAAAGTAATTTCCGGTTTTCTTATCTTTAGAAAAAAGGCCGGCTTTTACGGCATTTTTCATGAATGGAAATTCTTTTACCAGGCTTTCCAGTTTTTCTTTAGGTATTAAATATTTTATAGCCCTGCCTGAAAAGAAGCTGTGAATATAGGTTTCCTGCTGTATCTCTGGCAGGTCGAATGCTTTTTTCAGCAATTCTAATATTTTATTTTCGTCTATAGCCATTTCTAAACCGTACTTTCTCTACCTTTTAGCAAAAACTAAGCTTGCCTAATAGCAAAAAATTCATTACAAATCTATTACTATCTGTATATACAGTATACACTACAAAGGTTAATAAAAGGTTAACGAAAGTACGATTTTTTACAATTTTATTCAAATTTTATGGTAAAACCATCAGGACTTGGAAAAGGGCTATCTGCCTTAATATCAGAGCGCAAAATGGATATCGACAACTATGCCGAGAATCATGGAAAGCGCACTGAACTTAGGGTTGAAGAGGTTTTTCCGGGTCGTTTCCAGCCACGAATCATATTCCAGGCCGAAGAGATGGAAGAATTAGCTGAATCTATCCGTAGAAATGGCGTAATTCAGCCAATTCTGGTGCGTAAAAGGGCCGGGCAGGGGTTTGAAATAATCGCCGGAGAGCGCCGCTGGAGGGCTTCTAAGTCTGCTTCTCTGGTTAAAATACCCGCTATAGTACTGGAAGTTGATGATAAGCAGGCCATGGAAATAGCCCTTATCGAAAACATACAGCGCCAGAACCTTAAAATACTGGAAGAGGCGGAAGGCTATAAAAGGCTTATCAAGGAATTCGATTACACCCAGGAACAGCTGGCTGATGTTATAGGTAAAAGCCGTTCTCACGTTACAAACATTCTGCGTTTACTTACATTGCCTGATGATGTTAAAAACCTACTGAACGATGGCAGGCTTACAACCGGCCATGCGCGCGCTATTCTTTTAGCGCCTGATATTCTTGCTGCTGCGAACGAAGTATTGAAAAAGAATCTTTCAGTTCGCCAAACAGAAAACTTTGTAAAAAAACTTACTGAAGGCACAAAAAACAACCACGCTAAAAAATCATATTCACGCAAAACAAAATCTGGCGGATCTTCTTTATCGCCTGATTATACGCCAAACCCTGCCAACCAAGATAAAGAACCCGAAATAGTGATGATGGAAACCCAGCTTGCCAAGAACCTTGGTCTTTCTGTTTTCATTAATAACGCTGATGAAACGGGCGAGGTTATAATTCGCTATTCCAACATGGAAGAGCTTGAAAAGATAATATCTAAACTTGAAAGCTAGTCATCTGCCAACATTGCCATTACTCTTTCTTTACCAAAAAGGTTTGATTTGTGGGTTAAGCTGCTAAGTGCTTCCCTTGCGGCGCCGTGAAGTTCTAATTTTTCTGGATGATCCCTTATTTCACCCTTCATTTCACTTGTAATAAGCCTTATGGCATATGTAAGTTTTGCTCTGTCCAGCGGCTTAGCTTTATTTAAAGTATCACTGATCATATTGCCTAGTACCGTCAATCTATCATCGTCCAATTTATCTACAGCCGTAAGGGCTTCTAGTAACCTATTATTATCCTCGCGTGAAATAGTTATTTTGTTGTCGAATTTTTTTTGAACCATAAAAAGCCCTATTTAATTGTCTAACTTTTTGGATTATAATCCATTATACTTATTTAATAAAGATTTTTTTGCTAAAATTATGCTGAAAACCGCCATATTAAAAGAATTCAACCTGCAAATTAAAGTTGCGGGCGAGATAGAATTCTACGTTACGCCGCACCTTTCCGATTCGGAAGAGAATGAATTCCTGGCGAAGCTGCTATTTAATTTAACCGCGCAGAATATAAAGATATGGAATATCCAGAAAGAGGTTGCTCCTTCACAGTACGAAGTGGCGCTACAACCAACCGAACCTGAAATAGCCATCACCCAGATAATAAAGCTAAAAGAAGTTATTCAACACACCTTAGTCTCACTCAACTCTCGCCACTCAACTTTCACCGCTCTCTTTAAAGCCAAACCATACGAAAACCTTCCCGGTTCTGGCCTGCATATCCACATTGGTGTTAATGATAAGGAATGCAATTCTGCACTTGGTCGCCCGGGAGATTTCGGGAATAGGGAAGATGAGTCGGAGCTAATGAAGAACATAATTGGTGGGCTGTGCGAAACCATGTTACCCAATTTTGCAATATTTGCCCCCGATGAAGATTCTTACAAACGCTTTGAATTTCCAAAAAATAAAATTGCAGATAGTTCCATAAACCCTCTGGCTACCTACAACAACGTTCCCATGAATGTAAGTTGGGGCGGCAACAACCGCACCACAGCAATTCGCATACCTGTTAGCACGTATGACGAAACCCAGCGCCATATAGAACACAGGGTAGCCGGCGCCGATGCCAACCCAGAACATGTAATTAACGCAATATTGGAAGGTATTTACTACGGCCTGAAGCATAAGCCAACCCCACCACCTAAAATTTACGGCAACGCCTTCGATGAACAATATAATTTTCTGAAACCCTTCCCGAGAACTTTGTCAGATGCGAAGAAGCTTAATCCCTAGGTTCTGTTTCTTTCATGCTTGGGCGCTTGCTAAACTCAGCAAACCATTCAGCCAGCTTTTCGTTCTTATCCTGCCAGCCAAGGTCAGCGTGGCGGAAGTTAATATAACCAAGCGCGCTTGCAACTGCTATTGAAGCCATATCAACTTCTTTCGAGAATTTCTTAACTTCTTTATTAAGTAGCTTGCAGCATCTTCCCAGCGTGTCAGATATTTTCTTCAGAGTGGCCGCATCGGCATTTTCGCCTTTCGCCTTTTCGTAAAAAAGCTTAACAGCAGCTTCCACCATGGCATCTGCGGTGGCAGAAATCTTTAATACATAAAAGCGTTTTTTGCCGCGCTTAGGTATCATGCGATTTTCTTTGCTCAGGCTATCAATATATTCCGCTATCACCGGGCTATCATAAAGCCCTTTATTATTATCCATAACCAGCGTTGGCACAGCACCTATCGGGTTATATTTATATAATTCCTTCGGCTTATCTTTCAGATCTATCACCTCAAGCTGAATTTGGCTTTTCAGGCCTTTTTCAATGGCCATTACATAAACCTTACGAGCGTAAGGTGAGCGCCTTGTTGTATATAACTTCATAACATTCTCCTATTTCAGTAAATTAATAATAACATCTGCCGCTTTATCACTTGGCTTAGTTTCAGCACCTAAACCCATTTCCGTCAGTTCAAATTTAGCATCTTCTATCTGGCCTTCGGCCACCGCTTCCGAATTTACCAACAGCAATATTTCTTTAGAAATATTTTCAGCCACGCAATCTTCCTGAATGAATTCACGGATTATTTCTTTTTCAGCGGAAATATTTATAAGGTTAGCCAAGCTAATATTAAGCATTCTGCGGATCAGCCAGTGAGAAATCGGGTTAACCTTGTAACATATAACATGCGGGCATTTTAGCGCGGCAACCTCTAAAGCTACCGTGCCCGATTTTACAATAGCGGCATCACATATCTGTAGCAGCTTGCGCTTTTCTTCCTGCTCAGAAACAACCACACATCCATTTACCTCATGTGCGTGAGATGAAACTAATTGCCTCAAATTTTCGGTAGGCATTAAAATAAATTTTGTATTTGGGTTGCCCTGATGAATTTTTTCAGCGGCCGCCATAAATATCGGCAATAGCCTTTTAACCTCACCCGGCCTGCTGCCAGGGAATATTGCTACCAGCTTATCACTACCTTTAAATTCATAATCATTCTTCAGTTTGCTTTTTTCTATATCATCCAAATAGGTTAAGTCTTCAAAAACCGGGTGGCCAATAAAAGTTGTTTTCAAGCCCTCTGCTTCAAAATACTTAGCCTCCCACGGAAGAATGCAAATAAGATGGTCGAACAGATCCGCTGTTTTTTTAGCTCGCTCTGGCTTATAGGCCCAAACACTTGGCGCAACATAATGCACGCGCTTAATATTCACATTCTGTTCTTTTAGTTTCTTAGCTATTCTGAAATTGAACCCCGGAGAATCGATAGTAATAATAATATCAGGCTTCTCGGCTTTAATTCTTTCAACAGTTTCATCAATCCTTTTTATAAGTCGGGGCAGGTGAGGCACCACTTCCAGAAAGCCCATTAGGTTAATCTCTTGCATCGGGAATATGGTATGAAGGCCTTCATAGGCCATCTTATCGCCACCAACGCCAATAAATTCAACATTATCTTCGAATTTATTCTTTAGGCTTTGCATCAGCTTAGAACCAAGATTATCTCCCGATTCTTCTCCGGCAATTAAGAATATCTTTTTATTGTTGTCGTTCATTCTTTTACAGAAAAGCTATATTTCTTTAGCTTCCAGCGCATCACCATGCGTACTGATATCTGCAATAATAGTTTCTCCACCAACCATTCTTTGGCCAACGGCAACTTTAGGCATAATTCCTTCCGGCAGATAAATATCTACACGACTACCAAACCTTATAATTCCATATCTTTCGCCAGTTTCAACCTGCTTACCTTCTTTCACCCAGCAGCTTATTCTGCGCGAAACATAGCCCGCTATCTGCACAACCGGAATTATAAAACCATCATCAGTTTTAATAGTAATACTATTTCTTTCATTATCGTCGCTAGCTTTATCTTTCACAGCATTAATAAACTTACCTTTATTATACTCAACCCTATCTATCGCGCCTGAAATTGGAACCCTTTGAAGATGCACATCGAAAACGCTAAGGTACGTGCTAACTTTAATGAATTCTCTATCAAGCGGAATATCAAGTTCAGCGGGTGGACGAGCTTTACATACATCAACCACCAGACCATCAGCCGGGGCAACAACCAATCCCTTATTCTGCGGAACAAATCTTGCTGGGTTACGGAAAAAATACACACACCATACTGTAAGCACCAAACCTATCGCTCCCAAAAAGGAAGATATTGCATTTAAAAGCAGCGCAAAAAATCCGAACAGCGCAATGAATATGTATCCATCTTTGTGAATAGGGTGCAGATGTTTATTTATACTATCTAAATTCAGTTTCATTTTATTAAACCTTTGGTTTTCAAAGCTTGTACTACCTTTTCGTGTAACTTTTCAATAGAATCTTCTGCATTTATCACGGTTACACGCTCAGGTTCTGCCTTTGCTATGGCCAAAAAGCCATCCCGCAGCCTTTGGTGAAAATCCAGCGGCAGGCCTTCGTACCTGGTTTCGTTAGAATTTTGCTGTTGTAGCCTGCGCTCAGAACGCTCCAGCCCTTTAACAACATCTATATCGAAAAGGAAGGTCTGGTCGGGCTTGAAATCTCCCATGATCATATCATGAACCTTTCTTATCAACTTCAGATCTATTCTGTAGCCATACCCCTGATATGCAAAAGTAGAATCGTAGAACCTATCACTTATCACAATTTTGCCTTCCTGCAGGGCCGGCCATATCTTCTTTTTAAAATGCTCATTCCTTGCGGCGTAGTGCAGAAGTATCTCTGAAACTTTATCGATATTCTCTATCTTTCCGGTAACAAGAATATTGCGTATTTTTTCAGCAGTTTCTGTGCCGCCTGGCTCACGCGTTAAAATAGATGGAATGTTATTTTTCTGTAGATATTCAAAAAGAAGCTTTGCCTGGGTAGATTTGCCGCTACCTTCACCACCTTCAAAAGTTATAAGCTTGCCCAGCACTTTTAATATTTACCTACTAAATATTTCGCTTTTTGAATTATTTTTTTAACTATTCCGGCTTCCTTTATATCCTTATTGGCATAAAGCGGTATTTGGTGAATTATTTTTTCGTTTTTATCTTTTATTACAAGGTTGGCAATGTTTGTTCCTGCTTTGATAGGCGCAACCCACGGCTCAGAATAAGCTATCTGAACTTTATAATTATTGAAGTTATAAGCCCTTCTTTCAACCAAAAACTCCACATCTTTTTCAGCAGTAATGGAAACTTTATCTTCGACACCGTTCCAAACTTTAACCTTACCAATAACATCCCCCTTATTGAACAGCTTCACCTCTTTAAAGTTGTTGTAGCCGTAACGGATAAGCTCTGCAGCAGCTTGCAATCTTGCGCTCTCGCTTTCAAGGCCATTTACAACTGCCACAAGTCTTCTGCCGTTTTTGCTGCCGGTTGCTATCATTCCATACCCCCCCATTTCGGTATAGCCTGTTTTCATGCCATCAACGCCTAAGTCTGCAATATCAAGTAGCTTGTTCCGGTTGTATTGCTTTATACCGCCGTAAGTGAATTCTCTTTGTGAATAATAGTGATAATATTCAGGAAAATCCGTGATAAGCCTTCTGGCTATAATTGTAAGATCTTTTGCCGTTGTGAAATGCCCCTCAGTTGGAAGTCCATCGGGGTTGGCAAATTTAGTATCTTTCATACCAAGTTGTAGCGCCACCGTGTTCATATCTTCAACGAAAGCCTCTACCGAACCGCTAATACCTTCGGCAAGTGCAACACAGGCATCATTACCAGACTGAACTATTACGCCCTGAATAAGATCATCTACCTTAACCTTGTCGCCAATTTTCAAGAACATTTGTGAACCACCGGTTTTCCAAGATTTTTCAGAAACTGGAAATTCAGTATCAAGTTTGATATGGCCTTTTCTTAGCTGATCAAAAACCAGATACATAGTAAGAACCTTTGTCATAGAAGATGGGAACATTCTTGTTTCCGCCTCCTTATTATAAAGCACCATATCTGTGTTAAAATCTATCAGCACTGCCTGCTTTGCAGCGCTTTGAAAATCAGCTGTCGTAAGCGTTGGTTCCGGAGCAATACCTTCAACCTCTTCACCGGCTGCACGCTTATCAGCGTTTAAAACTACTCCCTGCGCAAATATTGGAAAGCTGGAAAAAATAATTATCGCCGCAACTAAAAGATTATTTATTATTCTTGAACAAGAACGCATCTTTGAATCCCTCTGATTTTACTGTATTTAAAGCATACTGAGCAGTTGCTGGCTCAATGCCCACAACACGAACTCTAAAGTATGTTTTGCCATTTACATTAGCCTTTTCAATTTTGCTACTTAAATTTTTTAATCTATCAGTAATTCTTATGGCATCGCTCTCAGTTGTTGTAGATGCAACCTGAATACTATAAAAACCTTCTGGGTGAGCCGCCTCACTTATACTTGGCATTTTGCTTGTAGAAACAGCTTCATTAACGGGCCTTCTGGTAAGAACTATCTGGTGCATGGAAGCCGGCTTTAAAGGTTCCATTCCGGCATTATTAGAAATTAGCATGCTGTTTTGGTTTGCTATAGGCAATATAGTCTGTTCAGTACTGGCCAAAGATGTTTCTTGTTGGTCTTCTGGGAATTTTTCTGAGGTGGGCATATTTCTGTTTGTATATGCCGCCAGCAGCTGCTTTTTTACAGCCTCCGATACCCGCAAATTCGGATCTTTAAGAAGCTCTAAACTTGCTTCTCTGTTAAGCTCAACCATAACCCTTGCAGTTCCTCTATGTTTAAAACCCAGCTCAGCGGCGGCAGCTTCAGAAACGTCAATTATTCTACCTCTAACGAACGGGCCTCTGTCATTCACAATAACATCTAAGGCTCTGCCGTTATTTAAATTCGTAACCCTAACCACACTTGGTAGAGGAAGTGTTTTATGTGCGGCGGTAAATTCATTCTTATCGAACACATCACCATTAGCGGTTCTGCGCTTATGGAATTTCGTACCGTACCACGATGCATTCCCAACCTCTTTGTACGCAGGCTGAACTTTCGGTTGGTACGATATGCCGTTTATCGCATAAGCCTGACCAATTTGCAGCCTTGGTTCTGGAGTAGGGGCGCAACTGAACTGAAGCGTAACCAGCGATACACTTGCCCCAACCAATAATTTTTTATAGATATTTTTCATCAGTTCTTAATTCCATCAGCTATTAAACCAATACTCGTTGCAAAAAAATTAGACCGGTTCCATTCTTTTATTTTATCAAAATTCTCGGTAACAAGATAAAGTTCCCGCCTGCTTCCATATTCTCCATCTGGATCTATCAGCGTGGCCTTATAACTATTATTAGATATCCAGCTGCCATCAGCGTATTTTAATCCCATTTGCTTCCATTTATACATTGGCATCTTAGAATTAATATATCCTGGGTTAAATCTAACCGGAAGTGTTACTCTTTTACCCCAGCCAATGCCTCCGGTCCAGCCTATATTATTCAGGTAATTGGCCGCAGATGCGAACGCATCGCCATTATTGTACCACAGGTCTTTTTTGCCATCGCTATTAAGGTCGTATGCATGGTTAACAAATGTAGATGGCATGAACTGAACCTGCCCGAAGGCGCCTGCCCACGAACCTCTGAAATTTCTTTTAGAAACATGTCCTTGGTCTAATATCTTAAGGGCGTGGATCAGCTCCTTCTCAAAGAATTCACGCCTTCTTCCTTCATATGCAAGGCTGGTTAAAGATCTTATAATATCAAAATCACCCATGTAACCGCCAAGCGCAACCACTATCTCTTTTTCTACGCCGAACTTCCTTTCAACTTTACTTAGAAGGGGCAGGTTATCTTTTAGCTTTCTTTTTGCCACCGCAATTCTTTTGCCAGTAACAACCCTGTTCTTATACTCTTGAAACCCTGGGCCTTTCTTACGTTCTGGCTGCTTACTATCAAGAGCTACAACCTTGTGATTAAATTTTATATCACGGAACGCTTCATGAAGTGTGGTTTCTTTAACACCTTCTTTGCGCGCTAATGCCTGAACATGGTTTATATATTTCCTGAACCCTTCCGGATTATATGCATATGCATTATCAACGTACAGAAGGACAAAAAATAATAACAGTGGTAATGAAGTTTTTTTCATGAATAATTCAGTAACAATAAGAGTTGAAGATGCAAGATAAAATTGAACTTCTTTTATCAGGAAAGGTAACAGATCCAGTAACTGGAAAGAAAGTTTCTGTCCCTATAAAAGAAATTCTTATTGATAGCGGCGTTATATCTAAAATTCCTGCTTTTTGCAAAAAACATAATTTAGGCAAGCGCGTTTCCATAGTAAGCGATGAAAACACCCATCTGGCTGCAGGGGCAGAGGTAGAGCGAATGCTCAGCCTTAGTGGCTTTGAAGTCGTTTCTATAGTCCTTCCACCCGATGTACGTTCCGATGATGCAAATGTTGAAATGCTTTCTTCTTATATCGGCGCTGCAGATTTTTCGGTTGCGGTGGGCAGCGGCACAATTAACGACCTTACAAAATATTCCTCTTTCAAGCTTGATAAAAAATACATATCAGTTCCTACAGCCCCCTCAGTAAACGGATATTCATCAGCTAATGCATCTATTGAAATTGGTGGAGTTAAAAAATCTGTGGCCGCGCAACTACCTATAGCCATATTCATGGATACCGATATTCAGGTTCAGGCACCGTACAGGCTGCTTATCGCCGGCCTGGGAGATTCTCTTGCGCGCGCAACCGCCCAAACCGACTGGCTAATGAGCCACCTTATTTTAGGCACCCCCTATAACCCGTTACCATTTGAACTTCTGAAGGACGATGAGGAAATATTATTTTCCAATGCCGAAAAACTGATGAAGAACGATTACGAAACAATTCTGGCGCTGTGCAGGCTTTCTATAATATCTGGTTTGGGTATGTATATATGCGCTGGCTCGTACCCGGCATCTCAGGCCGAACACATGGTACACCATTATATGGAAATGAACTTCGAGAAAAAATATCTGCACACATTCCATGGTGAGCAAATTGCGGTAACGGCAATTTCAATGTGTAAATTACAGGAAGATATTCTTGGCCTGGAAGAACTTCAAATAAACCCAACCTATTATAGTGAAAAGCCTGTAATGAAGCATTTTGGCAAAGAAAAAGGCCGCCAGTTCCTTGGCGAATGCAGCAAGAAGGAAATAAGCGAGCCTAAAGCTTTTGAAATAAATAAAATGCTCAAGTCGAAATGGAAGGATATCAGGGGTGATATATTAAAAATTCACATACCGTCTGCTAAAATGGAAAATATAATAAAGCAGGTTAAGGGGCCATTCACCTACAAACACCTGGGCTGGGAACACAAAGATTACGAGAACGCTATCAAGCACTCGCTGTTCATGCGCAGTCGCTTCACCTTCCTCGATTTAGCCCTTATCGCTAAAAGGGAGTTAACAAGTTGACAAGTTCGCCAGTTTACAGTTAAAAACTTGTAAACTCGTCAACCAGTAAACCGGTAAACTTATTTATGACCATAGAAGCAAACCTTAAAAAACTTGGAATAGAAATTCCTGCTGTGGGCAAACCCGTAGCATCTTACGTACCTTATGTACGCAGCGGCAATACATTATATGTATCGGGCCAGCTACCTACAATTAATGGCGAGGTTCAGTATACCGGCCATTTAGGCTCGAAAGTAACGGTTGAAACCGGCCAGCAGGCGGCACGCCAATGCGCCATAAATCTTATCGCCTGCGTTAAAGATGCATGCGGCGGAGATCTCTCAAAACTTAAGCGAGTTCTGCACTTGCAGGTATTAGTTGCCAGCACTTTAGAGTTCCATGAACAACACCTGGTTGCGAACGGCGCTTCAAACCTTTTTGTTGAAGTGTTCGGGCAGGAAGTAGGTTCACACTCACGCGCGGCTTTTGGCGTAGCTTCTATCCCTCGCAGCGCCTGCGTAGAAATTGCCGCAACATTTGAATTGAAATAGTTTATATGATCTTAACTGGCCCTATACATAAACCACTTTCTGGCGATAAGCCGCGTTCTATATGCGTATTGCTGCATGGTGTTGGCTCGAACGGCGATGATCTTATTTCTCTTGCGCCAATATTCGCGGAAGAATTTCCTGATACAATATTCATATCGCCCAACGCGCCTGAAGCCTACGAATTCGGGGTAGGGGGCTACCAGTGGTTTCCTTATTACAATAGGTCGCACAGCCAGATAATCGAAGGTCTTGAAAAAGCCTCGGTAATTGTTGGCCGTTATCTTCAGGAACTGCTTGATGAATACAAGCTACCTCCAGAAAAGCTTGTGCTTATGGGCTTTTCACAGGGCGCGATGGTTTCGGTTCATACTGGCCTTACTATGCAAGATAACATCGCCGGCGTTGTTTCATTTTCGGGCGGAATACTTAAAGTAGATATCTCATCTTTTGAGGTTCGCTCGAATCCGCCAATATGCCTGATTCACGGTGAAGCGGATGAGGTTGTACCTTGCAACATGAGCGCCGCCTCAACAAAAATTCTTGATAATTTAGGTGTAAGTTCGGAATTCCACCCCATTAAAAACCTTGGCCATTCTATAGATATGAACTGCATCACCATCGCCAAGGGCTTCCTGCAGAAGGTTTTGGGCTAAAGTCGCCGGCCGATGCCACGCTCAAAATCATAGCCAGGGTCATTTCTTTTTACGTCCCCAATAAGTCTTGCGGGCCTACCGCACACAGCCATCCTTTGCTTATGTTCTTTAAAAGGCTCTCTCTCCATCTCTCCAAAATCTGGAGAGCCAATTACTGCTTGATAACCATCAAAAACAACCTTTAGACGATCTTTTAAAATAGTAATTTCTGCGTACTCTTCCATACTGGCTCTAAAGTTAATATTAAACATACTGCCAATATTAGGGCTTTTCTCTTCTAAACCTGGTATATTTCTGTATTCAATCTCCACATTTTTTTGGGGAAAGATATCGTTGAACTTTACTCTCAAATAGCGCTTAATCGCATCAACATCTTCATCATTTCCATATACTACGGGAGCCTTGTTCTTTCTTACTTCAAGCAATTCCCTATTTCTTGTTTCAACGATATCCTCTGCTACCAGCGTAGTGATAGTTATATTCCTGTTAAGTCCTTTTTCTGCGAATCTTTGCAAGCGCGAAGCTAGATTTTTTTCATCCTCGTCGTGAACTACTCTTACCTCATAAGTTTCATTTTTTAACTCAATAGAGATATGCTCTGAAATAGGTAGTTTTAAATTTCTTTTTAATATTTTTGCTATGGCTTCATTATCATATAAATTAGAATCAGGTATCGCCGGTTTAAAAAAATGTCGGCCACACAACCTATCATCCTCTAATACGAACAAAAGCGTACACCCTTCGGACACGGCATTTTCAATATGATAGTTTGGCTCACCAGCCATCTTAAAGTATGGAAATTCAACAATAAGGGCTTTGTCTTCAACTCTGGCCTTATAGTTCTCAGGATCGTTATCGTCATAAAAAGAGAATTTGTAGGCTTCATGTAAGAAGTTTTCCCACGCTTTTTCTAATCTTTTTCTAGCCACAAAAATCCCTTGAAATTTAAGACGCCAGTGTATTCCAAATTTTACTCAAAATCAATAGGAAAGCCCTACCTAACGCCCAAAATCCTGCAGATAGCGGCGGTTTGGTGCGCACGGTTAAGGGTGTAGAAGTGGAATTGCTCCACGCCTTCCTGCGTTAAAATACGGCATATTTCCGCACTGATATTTGCCGCAACACAATCACGCGCCTGTGGGTCGCTATCTAAACCGGCCAGAAGTTTTTTAACCCAATCGGGCACTGTAGCACCGCACATTTTACTGAACTTCAAAAACTGTTCATAATTGGAAATAACCAGAATGCCCGGAACAATAGGTATATCAATTTTTGCCTTACGGGCTTTTTCTACAAAATTAATGAAGGCGTATGGGTCAAGAAAATACTGGCTTATTGCACGAGTAGCCCCGGCATCAACCTTTTCCTGCAGGTGGAACAGATCTTCCTCAACGCCTGTAGATTCCGGGTGACCTTCCGGGAAGCACGCCACGGAAATTTCAAAATCACCTATTTTTCTTAAGCCTTCCACCAGATGGCTGGAATACTTATATCCTTCCGGGTGCGGAACGTAACTTTCTTTCCCCTGAGGGTGATCTCCACGAAGCGCAACTATATGCCTAACTCCGGCATCCCAGTATCTTTCAGCAATTTCGTCTATCTCTTCGCGTGAAGCGTTTATACATGTAAGGTGTGCCGCTGGTTTAAGCTTTGTTTCTTTTAATATCCTAACAACCGTGTTGTGCGTTCTTTCTCTGGTAGTACCACCGGCGCCATAAGTAACCGAAACGAAATTCGGGTTCAGGGGCTCTAGCTTTTTAATGGTATCCCACAGGGCAACTTCAGCCGCTTCGTCTTTAGGAGGGAAGAATTCAAATGAAACCGCTGGTGCAGGAAAACCATCAACGAATTTATCTAGTGTCAAAACGTCTTTTTTTGTAGAATTTCTCTTTGCCACGGTTTAAATATATATAGTATTCTGTTCAAGTGCTCTTAAAAACCAATTCTATATAGGCTTATGAAAACATTAATCAACTTTTTTATTTCTTTCGCGTTTTTAGCAATGGTATCTACTGCGGCTGTTGCAGGCGAACCGCACGATTTTAGCCAGCATAGCAAAATCAGAATTGTACAGGTTGATGCTTCAAACCACCAGGAAGAGTACAACTCAGC
>CAZLZP010000023.1:19965-20204 GCA_964564045.1 uncultured Rickettsiales bacterium | reverse complement strand
GCACTCCAGAAAGCGCAGCAAAAAAAGTAAGAATAGATGAATCAAAAAACAGTAACCTTACTGATTTTGGTAAAGCAGTTCTTCAAGACAGATATTTACTTCCTGGCGAAAGCTACCAGGATCTATTTGCACGAGTTGCAGAAAAATATGGCGATGATCGTGCTCATGCTGAACGCGTATATACATATATAAGTAATATGTGGTTCATGCCTGCTACACCAATATTAAGTAATGGTGGT
>CAZLZP010000023.1:0-19955 GCA_964564045.1 uncultured Rickettsiales bacterium | reverse complement strand
ATCGGCGAATGGGTACTGAACGCGGCATGCCGATCTCTTGTTTCCTGAACGAAACTCCTGATTCACTTGAAGGCATTGTTGACCTGTGGACCGAAAATGTTTGGCTTGCTGCACGCGGTGGTGGAATTGGAAGTTATTGGGGAAATCTTCGTTCAATAGGCGAAAAGGTAAAAGGCAATGGTAAAACTTCAGGCGTTATTCCTTTCCTGCGCGTACAAGATTCTTTAACTCTGGCTATTTCACAAGGCTCGCTTCGCAGAGGTAGCTCTGCAGTATACCTACCTGTAGATCACCCTGAGATAGAAGAGTTCATTGAACTTCGCAGACCAACAGGTGGCGACCCGAATCGTAAAGCACTAAACATACACCACGGCGTTGTTATACCTGATGCTTTCATGTTAGCAGTTCAGAACGATACTCCTTGGGAACTTGTTAGCCCGAAAGATAAAACGAAAGTTATATCTGTTGTTAACGCACGTGAATTATGGATACGACTATTAACCGCAAGAATTGAAACCGGTGAGCCTTACCTATTATTCATAGATAATGTTAACAAGGCTATACCTGCCCACCATCAGTCTCTTGGTTTAAATGTTAAGATGTCTAATCTTTGCAGCGAAATAACTCTTCCAACTGGTATTGATCACCTTGGAAATGACAGAACTGCTGTTTGCTGCCTGTCTTCACTTAATCTTGAATATTATGAAGAATGGAAAGGAAATCCTTTATTCATAAAAGATGTAATGAGACTTCTGGATAATGTTCTTGATGATTTTATCGCCACCGCGCCTGATTCGATGAGCAAAGCAAAATATTCTGCGATGAGAGAGCGCTCTGTTGGTTTAGGTGTTATGGGTTATCATTCGTTCCTGCAAAGTAAAATGATACCTATTGAATCTGTTATGGCAAAAGTTTGGAACAAACAAATTTTTGAACATATAAAAAGAGAATGTGATGAAGCTTCGATTGAACTTGCTGAAGAAAGAGGCGCATGCCCAGATGCAAAAGAAGTTGGCGTGATGGAAAGATTTTCAAACAAAATCGCTATCGCTCCTACAGCATCTATCTCTATCATCTGCGGAAACTCTAGCCCTGGCATTGAACCTTACGCAGCAAATTCATTCACACAAAAAACTCTTACCGGTTCTTTCACTGTGCGTAACAAGCACGTGAAAAAATTATTAGCAGAGAAAGGAAATGATAATGATGATGTGTGGAGTTCCATTTCAATGAACGAAGGATCAGTTCAACATTTGGATTTTTTAACTCAAGATGAAAAAGATGTGTTCAAAACAGCACAGGAAATTGACCAAAGATGGTTAGTTGAGCATGCTGCCGACAGAACAAAGTTTATTTGTCAGGCACAATCTGTTAATCTGTTCTTTCCAGGTGATGTTCATAAAAAATATTTACATGAAGTTCACTGGAATGCGTGGAAGAAGGGAGTTAAAAGTTTGTACTACTGTAGGTCCACTTCGATTCAGCGAGCTGAAAAGAACACTGATTCGGAAACCAACAGAAAACAAATTGAGATGCAACTTCAGCCTGCAAGTGATAAAATCACTCGCAAGCAAAACCCGAAGGTCACTCCGAAACCTAACTATGAAGAGTGCCTTGCCTGTCAGTAGATAGGTTTTTGCGAGCAAGAGGTTTTATTTTAAACCAACCAACTAAAGGAGGCTGTCATGGCTGCTAAGAAAAAAGCTAAAAAAGCTACTACTAAAAAGAAAGCTACTACTAAAAAGAAAGCTACTAAGAAAAAAAGATAGTTAGTTATTATATATAATAACTTTTTTATAACCCCATGTGCTCCTATTTGGATTTCATGGGGTTATTTTTTTGTGCAATATACACTTGTAGAAAAAATACAGCGGTCTAAATTAAATAAATCAGAACAAAAATAATTTCAGAAAATGATTGGAAGAACCACTATATGTTGTATAATATAGTTCTGATAACACTATATATTGTAGAAATTACATTAAATCAGAGGGTTAAATAAATTAATAATATCAGGAGAGGAACTATGTCACTTCTAAAAGCTGAACCTATCTTTAAACCGTTCAATTACCCATGGGCATATGAAGCCTGGTTAACCCAACAGAGAATTCACTGGTTACCGGAAGAAGTTCCGATGGGTGATGATGTAAAAGACTGGAAAAATAATCTTTCTCCTCAGGAAAAACATCTTCTTACACAAATCTTCCGTTTTTTCACTCAGGCAGATATTGAAGTTAATAACTGCTACATGAAAAAATATACACAGGTTTTCCAACCAACCGAAGTACAAATGATGCTGGCAGCGTTCTCTAATATGGAAACAATACATATTGATGCATACTCTCACCTTATTGATACTATAGGTATGCCTGAATCGACATATTCTGAATTCCTGAAATATAAGGAAATGAAAGATAAGTACGACTACATGCAGCAATTTGGCGTAGGCACAAAAATAGATATTGCAACAACTCTTGCAGCATTCGGTGCTTTCACAGAAGGCCTACAATTATTCGCTACCTTCGCTATTTTAATGAACTTTCCTCGCTTTGGAAAAATGAAAGGAATGGGCCAGATAATTACCTGGTCTGTTCGTGATGAAAGTTTACACACAAATTCTATTGTGCGCCTGTTCCATACTTTCCTTAAGGAAAATCCTGATGTTGATAGAGAGGAACTAAATAAAAGATTATATAATATTTGTGATACTATTGTAGTTCATGAAGATGCCTTCATTGATCTTGCGTTCAATATTGAGGGTTCTATTCAGGGATTAACTTCTAAAGAGATAAAAGACTATATTCGTTACATAGCTGACAGAAGGCTGATGCAGCTTGATCTACAGCCTATGTATGGTTCAACTAAGAACCCTTTGCCTTGGATGGATGAGATATTAAATGGCGTTGAACATACCAACTTCTTTGAAAACCGAGTTACCGAATATACTAAAGCAGCAACTCAGGGCACTTGGGAAGAAGCATTCGAGCATTTTTGATTGTATGAAAAAATTATTCGTTTTTACAATTTTAACATTAATTTCTTATGAATCTTCCGCCAATGAAATGGTTGTTGATTCAGGTGGGTGTATTGTTAATATTAATGAAAATCAATATATTGTTGTAAGTATCAATTCCCAAGAAGATTCATATAAAGCTGCTAATGATAAATATGAATCTGTACTAAGTGATATCGAAAATATTGCTAAAAAATCCGGATTAAAAGATCTAAAGCTGCAAAATTCTAGCTTTAGTATTATGCCTAACAACACCCCAAACTTTTATAGTAAAGCACCAAAATATAATATGAGCGCGTCGTTCAACTATAAATCAGGTGAAAGAGATGAACTAATCTTTAAGTTTATGGAAAAACTGGAAGAGCAAGATATTAACCCTTCTTATAAAAACGATACTAACGTAATTTATAATAATGTAATATGCGAAAAAGCTAGTAATTAACTATTCGCAATCTGGCGTAAGGGTAACTTCTATACCATCAATCTCTTTTGTAAGAAGAATCTGGCAGGAAAGCCTGCTGTTATCTTTTAAATTATAGGAATCTGACAAAAGTTTTTTCTCCTCATCAGAGGCAGGGGGTACTTTATCCAGAAGCTTTTTATCAACATAAACATGGCAGGTAGCACACGAACAGCAGCCATTACACTCTGCTTTAATGTGTATATCGTTATCTCTTATAACTTCCATCAGGCGATAGCCCTCAGGCCCCTCAACCTCATGAGTTTTTCCTTCCAGGTCAGTAACTTTTATCTTGTATATATCCATATAACATTAACCTTTCTGCCCTTAGATAAAGCCAAAATTTTATTTTTTCCAATAAAAAGATTTTTTATTTTTATCTTTAATTTGCTTAATTCTGACCTAAATTGACAGTTATGAATTTTGTTGCCCTAAAAATGCTTATAGGAGATACAGCTAAATATATAGGAATTATATTTGGTGTAATGTTCGCATCACTTATCATGACCCAACAACCTTCTATATTTGTTGGGCTGATGAGTAGAACCTATGGTTTTATTACAGACACAAATTACCCCGACCTATGGGTAATGGACCCAAAGGTAAGGTATGTAGATGATATTAAACCAATGCAGGATACAAAGCTTTTGAGGGTACGTGGTATTGAAGGAATAAAATGGGCGGTACCATTATATAAAGGGAACCTTAAGGTAAAAACATCTGATGGTAATTTCCAGAACGCGGTAATGATAGGTGTTGATACCTCTACGCTTATAGGCGCACCGGCAGTAATGCTTGAAGGAAGCATTGCAGATCTTAGAAAATCTGATGCTATAATACTTAACAAAGAAGGGGCGGAAAAGCTTGGTGTATTAAAGCCTGATGGCACCAAGGAGCCGATAAAAATTGGTGATACATTAGAGATAAATGATAAAAGGGCCGTTGTTGTTGGCATGGCTCAAACCTCTCGAAGTTTCCAGTCGCAGCCCCTTATTTATACAACTTACAGCAGAGCTGTGGGTTATTCACCGGCTGAAAGACTTAAGATGTCTTTCATTGTTGCTGGTATAAAACCTGGATATGAAGCCGAGGCCGTTAAGAAAAATATCAACGATAGAACTGGCCTGATAGCCCATACCACAGCTCAATTTAAAGATATAACCCTTAACTATTTTATGAAAAATACGGGTATACCTATAAACTTTGGCATATCTGTTCTGCTTGGTTTTATTGTAGGCGCTGCGGTTGCCGGACAAATGTTCTATAATTTCACTCATGATAATATCAAACAATTTGGCGCGCTTAAGGCCATGGGCACCTCTAACCTTACTTTAGTAAGAATGATAATGATCCAGGCAGCACTTGCAGGTTTTACAGGATGGGGAATAGGCGTAGGACTGGCAAGTTTGTTCGGCTATAGCATGAGTGGCTCAGTTCTTGCCTTCAAGATGGTGTGGCAGATACCCGTTCTAAGCGGCACCGGTGTTATAATAATAATGCTGATAGCTTCTTTAATAAGCATGATAAAAGTTATCCGACTTGAACCAGCGATAGTATTTAAATAGTATGAAAAATGTTGTAGTAAATTGTCAGCAGGTCACCAAAACTTACGGTAGCAAAAACAGCATTGTTACTGCGCTAAGAGGTATCGACCTTCAAATAAACCAAGGAGAATTGTTCATGATGGTTGGCCCATCTGGGTGCGGCAAAACCACGCTTATATCTGTAATAGCCGGAATACTTAATCAAACAGCCGGGAAGTGCGAGGTATTATCACGTGAATTAAACAAAATATCCAGAAGTGAGCTAATAAAATTTAGGGCAAAGAATATTGGTTTTGTGTTTCAGTCGTTCAATCTTCTTCCTTCGCTTTCTGCAGCCGAGAATGTTGCTGTTCCTCTATTAATAAATGGAATGGATAGAAGAACAGCGGTATTAAAAGCTGGCAATCTACTAAAACAGGTTGGTCTTGAGGGTCGTGAAAGGTCTTTACCTTCACAGCTTTCTGGCGGCCAGCAGCAAAGAGTTGCTATCGCCCGCGCACTGATACATGAACCAAAAATAATCGTTTGTGATGAACCAACTTCTGCACTTGACCACGTTACCGGTGAAAAAATTATGGAACTAATGCAATCTTTGTGTAAGCAAAAAGGCAATACCATGATAATAGTAACCCATGATAACAGAATATTCAAATATGCTGACAGAATTGCAAAAATGGACGATGGAAAAGTTGTTCAGATATCTAACGATTATAAAGAACTAAACTAAACAGGTAATTTATGAAAATTAAAATGATATTCCCATTATTAGCTATCGCAGGGCTGGTATTCACTCTTATTTATATATCTTCAGCCAGTTCTAAAACACCAAAACAGGTGCCTTTGGCAGAACCGGTTCTTGTACCTTTCGATAAGTATATAGGTGCTGCAGGAATAACCGAACCAAACACAGAGAATATTAGTATAGGAACCAATAAGGCCGGCATAGTAAGATCTGTAAGTTTTGAGGTTGGGCAGTTCTTCAAAAAAGATGATGTGCTTTTTGTTATAGAGAATTCTGAGGCACAGGCCCAGCTTGCACAGACACAGGCGGAATTTAAAAATGCCCAAGACCAGTATAATACCATTGCCTCGCTGAACGATAAACGTGCGGTAAGTAAGGATGAACGTAATCAGAAAACGAATAATCTTGCACTGGCTAAAGCAAAGCTTGATATGACCGCAGCAGCGCTGGAATTATATACGGTGCGCGCTCCTATTGATGGCGTTGTTCTTTCTTCAAACGTAAGGGTAGGAGAATTTGCCTCTTCAGGAGCGTTAGCAGAACCTTTAGTTAGAATGGGAAATATAAAACCAATGCATCTTCGTGTTGATATTGATGAGAACGACTCGTGGAGGTTCCAACTAAATTCCAAGGCAGTTGCTTATGTTAGAGGAAATAACGAGATAAAAGCCGATGTTCAGTTCCTGCGCGTTGAGCCTTATATCAGACCAAAAAAATCCTTAACAGGGGATAGCTCGGAAAGGGTTGATACAAGAGTATTGCAGGTAATTTACTCGTTTGACCCTAAGGATCTGCCAATATTCCCTGGTCAGCAAATGG
Organism: uncultured Rickettsiales bacterium; assembly: GCA_964564045.1. GTDB lineage: Bacteria > Pseudomonadota > Alphaproteobacteria > Rickettsiales > UBA8987 > JAMHZE01. The sequence continues at coordinate 13,377 of CAZLZP010000023.1, read as the reverse complement.
ATGTATATATTGAGGACCTGAAAAAATGACCTTTAAAAATAACATATATATACTTGTTATCGCACTTGCTATCAGTTCATGCTCGAACCTAACCACAAGTAAGGTTCCCAGCATAGAGTATGATAAATGGAGAGAAGCCAGCCTTTCAGGTAAAGCTGATATAGACAAAGATTGGTGGAATAACTTTGAGGATGAAAAGCTTACCAAGGTGATCGAGGTTGCACAAAATAATAATAAAGATATTAAGATTGCGATCGAACGGATAAATCAGGCGCGCGCTAACGAGTCTTCTGTTCTGGCCGATAATCTTCCTGTGGTTAACGCAAATTTAAGCGCCGGAAGAAATAAAAATTCTTCAAACCTTACCAGCAGACCCATTACAAATAAATTCAATAATAACTTCAAAGCTGAGTTTGATTCAACCTGGGAGATAAATATTTTTGGCATTGAGCCTGCAACAAGAGCTGCAGCTGCGCTAACAGAAAAAGCTCAGGAAGACCTTGATCAGGTTTATGTATCTTTGTATGGCGAGGTTGCAAGCAGTTATTTCAATTTAAGAAAAGCCCAGTTGCAACTTAGTTTAAATTCTACAAAGCTGGATAAGCTTGAAGAAAAACTTAAGCTTCAGCGCGCGCTTTTTGAAGCAGGAAATATTGATGGTATAGAACTGGCAACTACTGAAAAAGAAATATCTGGCGCCAAGTTTAACATGGAAACCCTAAATAATAGCTTCAAACAGCAAAAGTATATGCTTAATAGCCTATGCGGTGTTAAGCCGGGAGAATTAGATGACATAATTAACTCTTCATTCTCTTACACGGTACCTTCAAAAAATATTTTTGTTTCCGCGCCGGAAGATGTTCTAAAAAACCGTCCTGATGTACGTTCCAGTTTAAAGAATTTGTTGTATTCAAGTGCAGCAAAAGATGTTGCCATAACCAACCTGTTACCAAAAATATCTATCTCCGGACTTTTGGGCTTTGAATCTGGCCGCGCTGGAAACCTATTAGAATCAGGAAGTAATGCCTGGGGAGCAACAGGTAGCCTAATAGCTCCTATACTTGATTATAAAAAGATACATGCAGATATCAAAGATACAAAATCTAAAGAAAGGGAAGCTATCGCATCTTACGAAAAAACAGTTCTAGCAGCACTTTCAGATGTTGAAAGCTCATTAGCCTCTTATAAGTCGTCGGTTACTAATCTTGAGTTCTCCAAAAGCCAGTTCTTATCATCTAAGGATCAGGAAAGTTTAACAAAAGATAGATACGAAAAAGGGTTAAATTCATACATAGATTCAGTAGATTCATCTAGTTCCAGAGTGGATAATGAGGTAAGTTTAGAAGAAGCTAAGTTCGAAAACCTTATACAGCTTGTAAGGGTTTATAAGGCTTTAGGCGGTGGTTGGGGTAATGATTAAAGGGGGGGGTTACTTACCATTAAAAAAGGGGCTAAAAACCCCTTTTTTAATGGTCGGAGCGGAGGGATTCGAACCCACGACCCTCTGGACCCAAACCAGATGCGCTACCAGGCTGCGCTACGCTCCGAACTATAAGCCAAAACCGGCTGTATCATTAAGTGGGAGGCTTATTAGCCCCTTTTGTCCACCTTGTAAAGCTTTTTTCAATTGAAATTAATAACCAGTGTGGTACAATGGTGGCTCCAAAAGTGAACCAAGTATTATAAAAAGCTTATGCAAGTATTATATTCTATAGCTATGGATGAGGAAAAACGTATAAAAGATCAGCTGGCACTACTGGAAGACCAGCACAGACAACTAGACAGGAAAATTGTGGGTACTACAGCACACCTTAACATGCTGGAGATGCAAAGGCTTAAAAAACAGAAATTATTCCTAAAAGATCAAATTGCGATCTTAAAATCAAATTTACTTCCTGACGCAATAGCTTAATACAAAAAATCAATCAAACATCTGGTATTTTATGGAGCCCAAACCAATAGTAAGCGTTATAATGGGCAGCAGAAGTGATTACACTTCTCTGGAAAAAACCTCTACCCTACTTGATGAACTTGGTATTCCACACGAAACACTTGTTGTTTCAGCTCACAGAACCCCTGACAGAATGTTCGAGTTCGCAAAATCTGCTAAATCACGCGGCATAAAAGTTATTATCGCCGGTGCCGGTGGTGCAGCACACTTACCTGGCATGGTAGCATCACTTACCGTTCTTCCTGTTATTGGCGTTCCAATAAAAAGTAAAACACTCAATGGGTTAGATAGTCTGCTTTCTATTGTTCAAATGCCTGCCGGTATACCGGTTGCAACGGTTGCCATTGGTGAAGCGGGAGCAAAGAATGCCGCTCTTCTAGCCGCCAGCATTTTAGGCCTTGAGAATAAAGATATAGCTCGATCACTGGAAGATTTCAGGTCACGCCAGAAAGCTTCGGTTCCAATTCACCCCGAAGAGAACGCTGAAGGAAAATAATTTCCCTAATTTATCCCTATAAAGTTGAATTTTGTTGTTTTTACACTATAATGTAATTGTAGGCATTTATGTTCAACGACCTTTCAATTAAATCTAATAATTTACCAATAACCATTCCTGTGTTCCCTTTATCAGGCGCGCTTCTTTTACCAGGAATAGAACTGCCTTTAAATATATTCGAGCCAAGATACGTTAATATGGTAAACGATGCTTTAGCTGAGAAGAAGCTGATAGGTCTGGTTCAACCGGAACAAAAATTTTATTCAAAGTTAATAAAAAGCAAACCTTTGTACAGTATAGGTTGCCTAGGAAAGATAAAAGCATTCAATGAAACGGAAGATGGCAGATACCTTATAGTTCTTTCTGGTGTTTCAAGGTTTGAGCTTGGCGAAGAAATAGCTTCTACAAGAGGTTACCGCAGGTTCAAGGTTAGTTATGACAACTTTAAAGATGATTTTGTTATAAAAAAACTCAGAGAAGAATTCAAACTTGATCTTTCTAAGGCTGATCTGGTAAACAAAATAGATTCGTATTTAAAAGGCTACGAGAACTATAATGGCGCATCCAGCCTGAGTGAGTTGTTGAATGTTGAATCTGCCTTTTTGGTGGATTTTTTATGTTCTTACCTGCCTTTCAGCGCTCAGGAAAAACAAATTTTTATAGAATCGAAAACTATTGAAGAAAGGGCAAAAAACTTATATAAAGTGTTAGGACTTGCGGAAGCTGGCACCAAATCTAACATTAGTAATTTAACAGTACATTAAAATGAATCACACTTTATTCGCCTTAACCGGAATTTTTATGCTGCTAACACTTTTTGTGTGCACAGCAGGTATAATACTTATGGCAACAGGTGGCGAAATGAACAAAAAATATGGGGTTAAGCTAATGGCCGCAAGGGTTTATCTTCAGGCTATCTCTATCGTTTTAGTAGCCCTGGCATTCTCTAGCTAATGCAAAATAATCTTTCAGAATCTGTAAAAGAAAAATTAGAAAAATATTCCACCAATATATTGAAGTGGAACGAAGCCTATAATCTTCTGTCTTCGTCACAAGATAAAGAGCATATCTGGAACAGACACATTCTTGATAGCACCCAGTTACATGAACACCTACCTGTAAATGCTAAAATAATAGCAGATCTTGGAAGTGGGGCTGGTTTTCCTGGAATAGTTTGCTCGATAATGTCACAGGAAAAAAATCTTCCTCATGAATATGTTCTTGTGGAATCAGTAGGGAAAAAAACAAATTTTCTAGAAGACACAATAAGGATACTCGGCTTAAAGAACATCAAAGTAAGAAATGAGCGGATTGAAAAAGTTAATGATATAAAAGCGGATGTTATCACCGCACGGGCCTTCTCAAAACTTCTGGATATTTTTATTATTACAAAAAATATTCAAAAATCTGGCACTGTATTTTTGCTGCATAAGGGCAAGAATATCGGGGAAGAAATAAGTGAAGCTAAAACAAAATTTTCATTTGATTATCAATTGGTTAATAGCGTTACTGGTGATGGGTTTATTTTCATTGCGGAAAACGTAAAACAACTATAGTTTATACGACTTAATTCAATAAATATTATATGAAATCGCCAGTAGTAAAGTTATTAGAAGAGAAACGCCGGGCAGCCCGAATGGGCGGTGGCCAGAAGCGTATAGACGCGCAGCATGAAAAGGGGAAATTAACCGCCAGAGAGAGATTAGAGGTTCTGCTTGACCCTGATTCTTTCGAGGAGTTTGGAATGTTCGTTGAACATCGCCAGACCAACTTCGGCATGGATAAAAATATTGTTCCAAGTGATGGCGTTATAACAGGACATGGCAGTATAAATGGCCGTTTAGTTTTTGTTTACAGCCAAGATTTTACAGTTATGGGTGGATCGATGAGTGAATCAAATGCCCGTAAAATATGCCAGATAATGGATATGGCATCTAAAGTCGGAGCTCCTGTTATTGGTATTAATGACTCCGGCGGAGCAAGAATTCAGGAAGGCGTTGATTCTCTTGCCGGATATGGCGAAATATTCCAAAGAAATGTTGATTTCTCTGGGGTTGTTCCACAAATTTCTGTAATAATGGGACCTTGCGCAGGTGGTGCTGTTTACTCCCCTGCCCTTACCGATTTTACCTTTATGGTACGTGGCTCTTCTTATATGTTCGTTACCGGGCCAGATGTTGTTAAAACCGTTACCCATGAAGATGTAACTCAGGAAGAGCTGGGTGGAGCAAGAATTCATACCACAAAAACCGGTATTTCTGACAGAAGCTTTGCAAATGATATTGATTGCCTGCTTCAAATACGCAGGCTTATAAACTTTTTACCGCTTAGCAACAATGGCAATCTGCCTTACCGCGAAACTGAAGACCCTGCTGACAGGATAGATCTTTCGTTGAATACCCTGATACCTGATAACCCGAACAAGCCTTATGATATGAAACAGCTTGTTCTGAGTGTTGTTGATGAGGGCGATTTCTTCGAGATAAAACCAGATTACGCACAGAATATTTTAGTTGGTTTTGCCAGAATGCGTGGAAGAACCGTTGGTATAGTAGCAAACCAGCCTATGGTTCTGGCTGGCTGTCTGGATATTGATGCATCAGTTAAGGCAGCTCGGTTCATTCGTTTCTGCGATGCATTCGAAATTCCTATTGTATCCTTCATTGATGTTCCGGGCTTCCTTCCGGGCGTATCACAGGAACACCATGGTATAATAAAACACGGCGCAAAATTACTCTATGCGTATGCTGAAGCTTCGGTTCCAAAAATAAGTATCATCACCAGAAAAGCATATGGCGGCGCATACATAGTTATGAATTCCAAGCACCTTCGTGGCGACCTGAATTACGCCTGGGCAAATGCCGAAATTGCTGTAATGGGTGCTGAAGGTGCCTCAAAAATTCTGTTCCGCGGCGAAGAAGGCGAAGAACTTAAAAAGAAAGAGGCGGAGTATAAAGAAAAATTTGCAAATCCATTCTATGCTGCATCACGAGGGTATATTGATGATGTGATACGCCCGCAGAATACCAGATGGAGAATTTGCCACGCACTGGCGCTTCTTTATAAGAAAAAAACCACCAAACCTTGGAAAAAACACGATAATTTACCTTTGTAATCAATTGGTTATTTTTGTTGTGTTTGTTAACGATTTGTTAACTTTTGTGTGGTAGAATAAGGCATCTATGGGTTTAGAAGATTATATAAATATTGATAGCAAGTTGCAATTACGCGTTAACAAGAGCGGAAAGCTAATCAATGAAGATGGTCACCTGGTTGATAGTGAAGGTAGCCTTGTTGATGATGGGGGTTTTCGTGTAGACGTTAATGGTAAGGTTCTTTTAGTTGAAGGAAGGCCTATACAAACCGTTTTTCCAAGGACCACTGTTTCTATAAGTACCAATATATATGAGGCGGTAGAGCGTAATGATGGACGAGATAATCATCATGATCTTCTTAATAAATAGTACCATTGTTTTTTATTTCTAATTATCTATTCTTCATCTTACAATGAAGACACAACCAACATTACATCAGGCACAGTTCGAGATAGAAGAACTAAAGGCCTTGATACGCCACAGTGATAAAAAATATTATCAGGATAACGCTCCTAGCATTTCAGATGCCGAATATGATGAGCTGCGTAAAAAATTAGAACATCTTGAGAGTTTATATCCAGAGCTTGTAACTGAAGATAGCCCTACGCAAAGGGTAAGTGGCAGCGCACAGGATAAATTCAAAAAAGTAAAACACTCCAAGCCTATGCTTTCACTTGGAAATGCTTTTTCTATGGAAGATGTTGGAGATTTTCTAACTAAGATAAAAAGATTTTTAGGCTGGGATGAAAATAAGGGAATAGATGTATTCTGCGAACCCAAGATAGATGGACTTTCCTTCAGCGCAAGATATGAAAACGGTAATTTAGTTCAGGCAGCAACTCGTGGTGATGGTGAAGAGGGTGAAGATATTACCCAGAATATTTCTACTATTAAATCATTACCAAAAAAACTTTCGGGAAAATTTCCTAAAGTTTTAGAAGTGCGTGGTGAGGTTTATTTAAGCCATGATGAGTTTGAAAGGATAAACAAAGAAAAAATAGCGAATGAAGAAGAGCCCTTCGCAAACCCAAGAAATGCAGCTTCTGGAAGTTTACGACAGCTTGATACAAGTATAACTGCATCACGAAATTTGAAATATTTTGTTTATGGCTGGGGAGAAGTTTCAGAAGAATTATGGAGCTCACAAAGTGAAGCCTTAAATTATTTCAGTTCTGTTGGGTTTGTTGTAAATGATAAGGTGATGCTCTGCCTATCTATAGATGAAATTGAAAAATACTATAATGAAATATATGAAGCCAGGGTAAAACTTGATTACGATATTGATGGTGTTGTTTATAAGGTTAATCAGCTTGAACTTCAGGAAAGGCTTGGTTTTGTAGCACGTGCCCCACGTTGGGCTACTGCACATAAATTTCCGGCACAACAGGCAAAAACAAAAATAGAAGATATAACAATTCAGGTTGGAAGAACCGGTGCCTTAACTCCGGTTGCCGAACTAACCCCAATAAATATTGGAGGAGTAATTGTTAGGCGCGCAACCCTTCATAATAAAGATGAAATCGAAAGAAAAGATTTCAGAATAGGCGATACGGTAGTTATTCAGCGAGCAGGTGATGTTATTCCTCAGGTGGTTTCGGTTGATATGGAAAAACGACCAGCAGATTCTAAAGGGTATAAATTCCCCGATACCTGCCCGGTTTGCGGCTCTTTGGCCATTCGTGAGAATGACGAAGCCGCAACAAGATGCAGCGGCGGTATATCGTGTGATGCACAGGCAATAGAATATTTAAAACATTTTTCTTCAAGGAACGCGTTTGATATAGAAGGCTTCGGTGACAGGCAAATAGAATTATTCTGGGAGAAAAAACTAGTTCATGAACCCGCAGATATTTTCCTGCTGGAAGAAAAAAATAAAACTCTAAACCCACCTTTGGAAGAATGGGAAGGATATGGCGAAAGATCTGTTCAAAAACTTTTTGAAGGTATAAATGCAAGAAAAGAAATAGAGCTTAATAGATTTATCTACTCGCTGGGAATAAGGCATGTAGGCGCCGAGAATGCAAAACTACTGGCAAAGAATTATGTTTCTTTTACGAATTTCTATAATAAAGCAAAAAGATTTGCTGATGTTGGTTCACAGGAATATCAGGACCTGATAGAGATAGATGGCATTGGTGAAAAAGTTGCAAATTCTATCGCCATGTTCTTCCAGAATGAAAAACATATCGCGATAGTTGATAATCTTGTCAGGCAAATAAAAGTTAAAGATCAAGAAGAGATAAATAATTCCGGCTCGGCCCTACATAATAAAATAGTTGTATTTACCGGCTCATTACAAAAACTTAGCCGCGATGAGGCAAAAGCAATAGCGGAGAGGAATGGCGCAAAAGTTTCAAGCAGCGTATCATCTAAAACAGATTACGTGATTGCTGGCGCTGATGCAGGTAGTAAATTAAAAAAAGCAACTGAGCTTGGTGTTAAAATAATATCAGAAGATGATTTCATTGGTTTGGTAAAATGAAAACAACTATAATACATTCCAACAATCTAGAACCACATACTCTGGCTGTTCATGAATATGGGGAACCTTCAAATAAAGCGGTTGTTCTGCTTCACGCCTTTACCCATAATGGCCGCTTCTTCTCGCCCCTTGCCGAGTATCTAAGCAGTAAAGGTTTGTATGTTATCTGCCCGGATATGCCAGGAAGAGGAAAAAGCAGCCCATTAGAAAATTCAAGGAATTATAATTACTGGCTATATGTTGATGACCTTTTCCTTATATTAAATTGCCTTAAAGTTGATCAGACTTCATTGTTAGGCAATTCAATGGGCGGAATTCTATCTGTTCTTTTTACTGAAAAATATCCTCGCCTGGTAAAAAAAATAATACTTAACGATATCGGCGTAGTGGCTCCTTCATTCGAAAGTATGAGAATAGGTAAATATGTGGGAAGGGATATACTCCGGGAAAACAAAGGGGAAATGATAAAAAGGATAGATGAAGAATTTCTGCAAAGCAATCTATCACTAAAAGAATTAGAATATATATTTGATATTTATACTGAAAAAACAGACGAAGGCTTTACATTCAATTACGACCCTAAGCTGGGCGATGCTTTCTGGTTCAAGAACCGACAGATACGAATACCCGATCTGGATTTTAGCGAAAATTTTGGCTATCTGGCAAAAACCTGTAAAGAACTTGAACTATACGTTATACGCGGCGAGAAATCTAATCTGCTTGATAAGGATAATTTTCAAAGATTGATAAGCTGCAACCAGTGTAAGGGCTATTTCATTGCCCCTGGAAAAGGGCATTTGCCCATTTTCTTTTCTGAACCAGAAAAGCAGATAATACATAAGTGGGTGGCTTTCTAGTTGCTGCATCGCAACTTTTCCTATCTGTTTTTGTGATAAACTCTTGAACTACCCTATATTTTATTTTTAAATTAGTGGCTTAATTCTAAAATGAGCCAAACAAATTTATAATTTTACCTATGAAAATATTAGTTCCTGTAAAAAGAGTGGTTGATTACAAAGTTAACATTCGCGTTAAGGCTGATGAATCTGGCGTTGAGCTTGCAAATGTAAAAATGAGCATGAATCCTTTCTGCGAAATTGCAGTTGAAGAGGCCATTAGGTTAAAAGAGAAGAAAGCCGCCACCGAGGTTATCGCTCTTTCAATTGGCGAGGCAAAAACTGAAGATGTTATAAGGCAGGCAATCGCTATGGGCGCTGATAGAGGCGTGCAGATCATTTCTGATAAGGAAGTACAGCCTTTGGCGGTGGCAAAAATAATCAAGAAGATAGTTGAAAAAGAAGGAATTAAATTAGTTATCCTTGGTAAACAGGCCATTGATGACGACTCTAACCAAACCGGCCAAATGCTTGCTGGTTTGCTTGGATGGGGCCAGGCAACATTTGCAGGAAAAGTTGAGATAAAGGGCGATAGCGCCGAAGTTACCAGAGAGATAGATGGTGGTCTTATGACGGTTTCGGTAAAACTTCCAGCCGTAATAACAACTGACCTGAGGTTAAATGAGCCTCGCTATGTTAAGCTTCCAGATATAATGAAAGCAAAATCTAAACCAATGGAAAAGATACAGATAGATTCTCTGGGCGTAGATACAGCTCTAAGAGTAGAAACAACCAAAGTTCAGGCACCGGCAAAACGCAAAGCGGGAATAAAAATTAAAACCGTTGACGAATTAGTAAGTGAACTGAAAAAGAGACAGGTTATTTAGTGAAAAATCTGGCAGCAATTCTTACCGTAGTTTTATTGCTTTCTTCCTGCGAAAAGAAGCAAGCAACAATACCTGAAGGGTTTGAGCATATAAGCAAGGATGGAAGAGCGCACTTTATTTATGTTAACTACGAACTTCTAGGTGACAAGGTAGATCAAAGAGAGGCTGGCAGGTTGATTTGCAAAGAGGTATTCAATGAGGCTGATTACTGCGAGATATATTATTTTTCCAGAAAAGAAGAGGTTCCGTTAAAATTCCCTATCATGAATAGAATACGGCCAATAGGGTATTATGAAATTAAGAATAACAAAGAAAAATTCAAAGTACTGACGGATAATGACATTGTAACATATCAGAGATAAGGAGAAAGCATGGTTTCGTTAATAATTGCAGAACATGATAATAAAAATTTAGCGCCTAACACGCACAACATGGTTACCGCTGCCAGCAAGATAGGGAAGCCGATAAATATACTTGTTATTGGCTCTGGCGCCGATTTACAGGCTGTAGCTACATCTGCTGCTAAACTTAATGGCGTACAAAAAGTACTTGTTGCAGATAATAAAGCTTTTGAAAACCATCTGGCAGAAAATCTTGTTCCGGCCATTCAACAACTAGCAGCAAATTATACTCATATACTTGCACCTGCTACAACTTTTGGTAAAGATTTCATGCCCCGTTTGGCGGCTTTACTAGATGTTCAGCAGGTATCTGAAATAATAGAAGTTATAGATGAAAATACATTTAAGCGTCCTATTTATGCCGGTAATGCTATCGCAACTGTAAAATCTAAAGAGGCAAAAAAAGTTATTACGGTTAGAACATCTACATTTGAAAAAGCGCAAGATGGTGGAAGTGCAGCAATTGAAAATGCTACGATAACCGGTAATGAATCTGGCTTAAGCTCGTTCATAGCTATACAAAAAACCATAAGTGCGCGGCCAGAATTAACTTCTGCCAGAGTTGTTGTTTCAGGTGGAAGAGGAGTTGGTTCAGCAGATAACTTCAAAATCATTGAGAAACTAGCCGACAAGCTAAAGGCTGCTGTTGGAGCTTCACGTGCAGCGGTAGATGCAGGTTTTGTTCCGAACGATTATCAGGTTGGGCAAACAGGAAAGATAGTTGCACCAGATTTATATATAGCAGTTGGAATATCAGGCGCGATTCAACATATTGCTGGTATGAAAGATAGTAAAGTTATTGTTGCCATAAACAAAGATGAGAACGCTCCGATCTTTGAAGTTGCTGATATCGGATTAGTTGGAGACTTGTTCCAAGTAGTTCCTGAGCTAGAACAAAAACTATAGATTTTTTTTTACACTTCGTTTCTTTTGTGCTAAACATATTGCATGTTGCCAGCAATCAGGAAAAATATTTCTTCTTTTATTATACCTCAAAATCAGGTGGAATCTGCGGCGGAAGCCAATCAGTACGCACTTAATCATTACGCTCTTGCCATAGCCGGAAGGCTATGCGGGGTTGATGGTGATTTAAATCTGAACGAAAAAAGAATGTTCTTGCAGCTATTCCCCTACTTTGGAACCGAACATCTTTCCATGCTGCGTGATGTAGCGAACGATAATGGCTCGGTTTATATAAACTGCAAAAGATTCAACAAATTCACCAACGATAATAAAACCATCTCGGCAAAATTATATGCAAGGCTGTTCAAGCTTGCCTGCAGCGATGATACCTTGAATGTCATGGAAATTTCTTTCCTGGAAAAAATCGGTGATATGCTTGGTCTTTCAAAAGTGTTCCTGGAAAAGGCTTTAGAGTATTATTTTTTGAATGGCGTTAAAGAACCTAAAAGATTTAATGCTTATATTGATGCAAGAAATTATTACATAAAAGAGATAATGAAATTCCATCCTGATCATTTTGTTGGTGATAACATCTTGAGTTTAAGGATAAAAAGAAAAATAATAGAGTTAGCCAACGAACGTATGAAGATACTTAATGAAAATTATCGAAAATCCCTCTCTTAATTTTTCTGAACGAAAAAAAGGCGCAAAGATAAACTCTATAGTTCTTCACTATACCGGTATGGTATCATTCGAGGCGGCAATTAACAGAATGAAAAACCCCGATTATGAGGTAAGCGCCCATTATTGCATTGATGTTGATGGCACAATTCACCAGTTGGTTGAAAATAAATATAAGGCCTGGCATGCCGGTGAAAGCTACTGGAGAGGAATGGATAACCTTAATGAGCATTCCATAGGAATAGAGATAGTTAACAAAGGGCACCAATATGGTTATGAAAAATTTCCTGATGTGCAGATCGAGAATGTTATTAAGTTGTGTAAACTTGTTTGCACAAAGAATCCTGAGATAGATCAGCGGAATGTTGTTGGACATAGCGATATCGCTCCAAACAGAAAAGAAGACCCAGGTGAATTCTTTCCTTGGGAAAAGCTATATGATAATGGCTTAGGAATTTATCATACCATTGATTATGGAAAGAAATTTCATTACCGCGAACCTTATATGTCTGAAAACGAAGAGGGGAAAGATATAGGCGAGATACAGAGAAAACTCTCTGTGATAGGCTATAAGATCCAGAAATCGACTATATTTGATGAGCAGACAAAAAAGGTTGTTGCAGCCTTCTACAGAAGATTCATACCCGAAAGAATTTCTTTAAGCGAAGATACAAGATATCCGGATAATATTAAGTGGGACCAGCTTTCTGATGTTGTTCTGAACGATTTGTTCCAAAAATTCAGTGTATAGCATTTCGCTTGCAAAACTACACATCTATATATATTTTGTGCATGATTTTAATAGGTTAATTTAAATGGCTTTAGCTTTCCAAGATCTCATTCTAAAACTTCAGGCTTTCTGGGCAAAGCAGGGTTGTGTAATTTTGCAGCCGTATGATGTTGAAATGGGCGCGGGAACATTCCACCCCGCAACAACATTACGCTCTCTTGGTTCAAAATCGTGGAAGGCAGCTTACGTTCAGCCATCAAGAAGGCCAAGTGATGGCAGGTATGGTGAAAACCCGAACCGCCTTCAGCATTATTATCAGTTTCAGGTTATAATGAAACCATCGCCAGATAATATTCAGGAATTATATTTAAAAAGCCTGGAAGAAATTGGCATCAATGTAAAAGAACACGATATCCGTTTTGTAGAAGATGACTGGGAAAGCCCTACTCTTGGCGCATGGGGTTTAGGCTGGGAAGTTTGGTGCGATGGCATGGAAGTTACCCAGTTCACTTACTTCCAGCAGGTTGGTGGGTTCGATTGTAAACCTGTTTCGGGTGAAATTACCTACGGCGTTGAACGTTTGGCCATGTATATTCAAGGTAAAGAGAATGTTTACGACCTTGATTTCAACGGCGCAGAAGGAGCAGAGAAAGTTACTTACGGCGATATCTTCCTGCAGAATGAAAAGGAATTTTCTGCATTCAATTTAGAATTCGCAAATACAGAAAAGCTATTCAGGCATTTTAAAGATGCTGAGGAAGAGTGTAAAGCTATGCTAGGTAAAAGATTGCCGCTGCCAGCTTATGATCAATGCATAAAAGCCAGCCATGTGTTCAATTTATTAAATGCCAGAGGCGTAATTGGTGTAACTGAACGTGCAAGCTATATTGGCAGGGTACGCGAATTGGCCAAAGC
>CAZLZP010000022.1:17966-20820 GCA_964564045.1 uncultured Rickettsiales bacterium | reverse complement strand
GCCCAGCAGGTGCGCCCGGCCATCACCCAGCTGTGCAACATAAGATCCGAACTGGTGGCCGGCATATACAGTTGATATAACTTCCGAGCCTTCAAATTTTTTATTTCCGGAAAAATATTGTAGCGCTTCCTCGCCCGTAATATCAAAGCCCACCTCTTTCGCCAGCGACTCGTTAAAATCTATCAGGAACGGGCTTTCAAAAGATTCTACCTGCGTTCTGCTGAAAAATTCCTTACCAAGTTTGGCGTATGTATTTACAAATTCCATGAAATAACTTTTTTCTTTCGTAAAGATAGTTATTATCTCGGCGAAATGAAGAAGTTTTCACAAATATTTTTTGCACTTGCTGTTGCCATGTTCGCAACCACATCTGTGGCGGCAGAAAAGAAGCATCACCTGGCCAAGGTTGATTACAACGCGCCAGTTGAAAGCGAACAGAGGATATCTTCAAAAGAATTGGGCAAGAACGCCCAGATTAGCGAAGATTGTGAGGATGTTGGCAATATCTGCCTTTTATCTTATGTTTCCAGCGACAAGGTTGTACTAGTTGCCGAGAACAGGAATTTTGCCGTTAGAACCCTGCAGATCGATTACTTCCTAAACAATATGCGCTTAAGCATGAATTCGGAAGGCAAAAATATAATTCTGAAACCTGGCGAAAAAAAGAAGATAGAAACTATTTTCGTGGTAGACCCTAACTATAATTATACATTCAATTACAGTTTCACATCATATTTTGGCGTTATTGATGCTATCCACGATGACAGATACGTTTACGATCTGCCGTTTGAAGCAGGCGAAAAAAGAATGCTGTGGCAGGGCGTGGGTGGAAAATTTTCGCATTCTGATGAAGCGAATTATCACGCCTATGATTTTAAAATGCCAATAGGAACACCGGTTCTGGCGGCAAGAAGCGGCACAGTGGTTGATGTTATTGACGAATACAAAAACGGCGGCGTTGACCAAAGCCTTAAAAATAAAATGAATTACGTTTATATTCAGCACAAAGATGGCACCATGGCCAACTATTCGCATATCAAGCCGGGCGGCGCCTTGGTAAATATTGGCGACGAGGTTCAGAAGGGCCAGAAGGTAGCCTTTTCAGGCAATACCGGCTATACCACTAACCCTCACTTGCATTTTGGCGTGTTCAAAGTTATTAGCGGTGGCAGATATAAATCGGTTCCAATAAAGATCAGAACTGCTGATGGAATAAAAGATAAACTAAAACCCGGTGAATTTTATAGTAAATAGTAATTATAGCTTGATTTAAGCTGTTTCTTATTATAGTTTCCTCTATATTCAAACACTTAAGGGGGTGCATCATGCAAAAATTAGAAACCGAACATCTTTTAGATGAGTCTTTCACGAACAGAACAACTGCTTCCGGCCTTCGCATTTTAATTACCGGAGATTCCTACGTTCAAGGAACCAGTGGACCTAAAGAAGATTCTCTCGCTTATCTGATCGCAAAAAAATTACAGGAAAGATTACCTATTCAACATTTAAGAATATATGCTAAAGATGGAGCAACGGTTAGTGAAATAGCCACAAATTTGCACACACAGTACCCTGCTTCTAACCCCGATGAGCCAAAGGCAGAACCGAAATTTGACATAATAATTTCAAATGGCGGTGTTAATGACCAGTACAGGGGACATGTTGGAGCGCTTTATCAGGATGCCTTGAACAAAAAATTATTTCCTACCGTTGAAAGGCTCCTTGCAGATGATGGCCACTTTTTTAAAGTTAGCACACCTATCTGGGCCCTCTCTCCTGCAGGCATCACTCCAGACAGCCCAGGCTATAGCTACAGAACAGATCAGAAAGAGGGCTATGAATTAGTTAGGCAAAAAGTTACAGGACACCCTTCTTATAATTCTCCGCAGGGCGTTGCCGATGACACCGCTTCAATAAATACCGCCGATAGGATTCATATAACAAAACTAAATAGCCCTAAATATCATTCTGTGGATATAACAGAAGTAACCGCGCGAGCTGTATATAATTTTGTGGCTACTGATGCTTTAGAGGATGTTCATTATAATAGACTAGACGCTACCAAACTTAATAAAGGTGGCTTTGTTGACCATATACATTTTTCTCGTGCAGTACATGAAGCCCAGGCCGATGTAATAGTTGCGCAGATTTTAGAGCAATTTAAAGGCGTAGAAAAGCCTGAAGCGCAAAAAGATATTTTATTATGTTCAGATAATGGTAGAGTTAAGTCTTAATTCAATACTTAACTCTAATGGCGCACGATCATTCACACATACACACTGATGCTAACGGCAAAATGAATTTAAAAGCCGGTATGCTGGCAATTAGCGTTGCAGGCACGCTAATGCTGATAAAGCTTTACGCCTGGATACAAACTGATTCGTTAAGTATTTTCTCTTCGCTGGTCGATTCATCTTTAGATGTTGCCACTTCATTAATAAATTTCCTGGCAATAACATACGCCATGAAACCGGCTGATGACGACCACCCATACGGTCACGATTCCATTGAAGATATTGTGGGGCTTATTCAGGCATCGTTCATTTTCGGCGGCGCGTTCTTTATTCTGTATGAAGCCCTGCAGCGCTTTTACAGCCCTGTTGAAGTTGTTCAGAACACGCTTGGCATTAACATTATGATATTTTCCATTCTGGCAACTTTAGCGTTGGTTGTAGTTCAGAAAATAATTGTTAAAAGAACAAAGTCGTTAGTGGTAGAGGCCGATTCTATGCATTATGTAAGCGATATATTCTCAGGCGCGCTTATCATACTTTCGCTATACCTTACTAAAAATCACGATCTAAGCTTTGTTGACCCGGTGCTTGCTGTACTTATCGCAGTTTATATATCGCAC
>CAZLZP010000022.1:11213-17956 GCA_964564045.1 uncultured Rickettsiales bacterium | reverse complement strand
CAGCGCAATTAAAATTGGCCGCCGCGCGTTCGATAATTTAATGGATAAGGAAATACCTGAAAAAGATAAACTGCGCGTTATTGAACTTATAAATGCCAACAAAAAGCATAATGGCTTCCACGATTTTAAAACCAGAACCAATGGCAATAAAATGTTCATGCAGTTTGATCTGGAAATGGATGGCACTTTAACGCTGGAACAGGCGCACGATATATCAGAAGAGGTTATGCATGCAATTATGCACGAATACCCTATTTCTGAAGTGGTTATACACTTCGATCCGAAGCGGGATTAGATAATAAACTACTATATTTCAATATATTAGTTAAAATATTTCACGTCGTTACAAATTATCTAAAATTTGAATAAATTAATAGATTATTAACCTTTTGCGTGGTATACTATATCAATAACAAATTGGTCGGGGGACTAATAAAATGGAAAAAATAACAAGTACAACCACTACAAAACTAATACCGGTTGTTGATGCTAAAGACGCGTTCAATTTTGAAACAGTGAAATTCGAAACAAAAGTAACTACCAGCAAAGGTGTTATTACCACTAAAGTATCGTCAGAAAGAACTGACGCTACTATAGTTCAGGCAGGGGGCAAGGAAACGCTTACGTTCCTGAATGAACAAAAAGTGCCTCTGGATAATGGCAAAGGTGGTACTGCTAAAATATTTGTAAATGGTACAAACGGCGATGACGTTATAAATGGCCCGGGCAATGCTTTTGATTTTATCAGCAGCGGCTATGGTAATGATATAATCCATACCAATAACAGCACGGGTGAACAGACAATCGTATTCTCTGGCGAGGGCGATGATACTGTATTTGGAGGCTCTGGTACGGATATAGTGCTTGCAGGCAGTGGTGAAGATATTGTTATAGCAGGCGCAGGTAATGACCTTATAGCGGGCTATGAGGGCACCGACATAATACTTGGTGAAGATGGAGATGATAGAATAATAGGTGACGGCGTATATCAGGGATATATCAATAATATTGAAGTTTACACCCAAACCAGCACAGACCTAATAGTTGGCGGTAATGGTAATGATACAATATGGGGTGATAACTTTATAGATACCGGCAATCCCTTCGTTGACGACGTACTAAATCGCGAAGGTCAATATGACCCAGATGGCGTGCTACAGAATGGTATCGGCGGTAATGATTATATTTACGCAGGCAATGGCGATGATCTTGTATACGCACAATCGGGTAACGATTACGTAACCGGCGACCTTGGCAACGATACTATTTATGGCGGTAACGGCATAGACCAGCTATTCGGCGGCGAAGGTGACGACCTTATCGATGGCTGCGCGCAGGATGATTATATTGAAGGCGGTGAAGGCGACGATATTCTTTCAGGTGGCTATGGTTCCGATGTTATATATGGCGGCAATGGCGATGATACAATTGAAGCAGCTGGAATTCACTGCACAGTAGATAGTGATGATGTTTATGATTATATAATCGCAGGTGATGGCAATGATAACGTTACCGGTTCGTTCGGCGATCTGTACGTTGAACTTGGTAATGGCGATGACATTCTTGATCTGGGCAGCAGAGGCAATAATATAATATATGGCGGCGATGGTAATGATGAAATAAGCATGACCCCTTTCGGCACATCAGATAAAATAAATTATATCTATGGTGAAGATGGCGATGACACGATAAATATGTTGAGCAACTCACAAAACCACGCTTTCGGCGGAAATGGCGATGACCACTTTAGAACAGGCGGCCTTAACTTTACGGCTGATGGCGGCGAAGGTGATGACTTCTTCGAAATAAGCGATGACAATAACGGTATAATAACTTCAGGTACGGGTGAAGATCTGTTCAATTTCAATCACAGCGCTCAGCAAGATGTTGATATAGTTATAACTGATTTCGATATCGCTAATGACACTCTTTACATATATAGCGGTATGTTCAACTATACATTCATACAAAACGGCAATGATATGATCGTAGAAGTTATCGATAATAACTTTCCTGGCAACGAACTGCATTACATACTGCAAGGCCTAGGTAACGTTAATACTAACGATATAATGATAGCTGGCTAAATAGATATTTTAACACTACCCTGCCTTAGTATTTTTACTTCGGCGGGGTTTGTTAAATCTACAACCGTAGAAGAAACACCAACTTTACTTTCACCACCATCTAGCAGCATATCAAGCTTGTCGCCCAAAGTTTTTTGCGCGGCGGCGAAAGTTATATTATCACTCTCACCCGAAATATTTGCGCTGGTTGCTACAAGCGGCGAGCCAAGTTCACGCAGAACTTCCAAAGCAATAGGATGGTTAGGAATACGAATACCTATCGTATCGGAATTTTTATTGAAATAATTCGGGATGCCATCACTGCGTAATTTTAAAACAATAGTAAGCGCACCAGGCCAGAATTTGCGGGCAAGTTCGCGCGCCTTAACGTTAAATTCTGCTATCTCTTCCGCCTGCTCCAGGCTTGAAACCAGCACTTGCAGCGGCTTTGAGTTATTACGGCCTTTTATATCGTAAATTTTTTCTATGGCAGATTTACTTCTTGCATCTGCCGCTATTCCATATACAGTTTCTGTCGGCAGAAGGATAACCCCGCCTGCTTTAAGTGTTTCAACAGCTTTATTTATATTTTCAGTCATGGATTATTATAAAATAATTCGTCCGTTACTATTTGCCCTTCAGCCCGAAACCGCGCACGATCTTGCTATATGGGCTTTATCGAAAGGTTTAATTCCTAAGCAGGATATATATAGAAACAAAATGCTGGTAAACAAGGTTTTTGGTTTAGAATTTTCAAACCCGGTTGGTTTGGCTGCAGGTTTCGACAAAAATGCAAAATGTTTATACGCCCTTTCTGATCAGAACTTTGGCTTCGTGGAGGTCGGAACAGTTACCCCAGTGGCGCAGGAAGGAAATGAAAAACCAAGGCTTTTCAGGTTGAAAGATAAGCAGGCTGTTATCAACAGAATGGGTTTCAACAATGAAGGCGTGGAGCTTTACTCACAAAGATTACGCCAGTGGAAATATGCCGGTTTCAGCAAAAAGGAATTAATTGTTGGCGCCAATATCGGCAAGAACAAAGATTCCCCGAACGATGCCAGCGATTTCCTGAAGTGCCTGGAAAAGGTTTACGGCCTGTGCGATTATGTTGTGGTGAATATTTCTTCGCCGAATACTCCCGGCCTGCGCGATCTGCAAAAGGCCGAGCAGCTTGATGAGTTTCTTTCTCAGTTCAATGATCATAAATTAGAAATAGGGAATAAGTATAAAGGCGGCTTGCCAATGCTTATTAAAATATCTCCGGATGAGAACGATAAAAACCTTCAGGAGATAGCACAGGTACTTTTAAAAAATAACATTAGCGGCGTGATAATAAGCAATACATCTATTAAACCTGCAATTATTGGCAAAGAAGGTTTTGCCGAAAATAAAACCATGGGCGGCATAAGCGGCAAACCTCTATTTAAACATTCCAACGAAACGCTGGAAAAATTCTATCGCTACAGCGAAGGTAAATTGCCTATTATTGGTGTTGGCGGCATATTCAGCGCCGAAGATGCCTATGAAAAGATTCGCAAGGGTGCAAGCCTTATTCAGGTATATACCGGCCTGATATATAAGGGTTTTGGCCTAGTGAACGACATAAACAAAGGCCTTGCCGAATTACTTGAAAAAGATGGATTTGAGCATATTTCTCAGGCTATTGGCGCAGACGTGAAGTAATAAAACATCAACAAATAATCGCTTGACATCAAGACCAAAATCCCTATTCTGCGCCCCTAACGAAATTTTAAGGTAAATAACATGTCAGCAAGCTGCTCATTGATAAAAAACAAAAAGATGATGGTTGGTCATACCGTTTCTCACTCTAACATTAAAACCAAAAGGGCTTTTAACGTTAATTTACAGAACTATTCTCTTTACTCTGAAACGCTTAAGAAAACCGTTCCTTTGAAACTTGCGGTTTCTACACTTCGTTCTGTTGAACATAACGGCGGGCTTGATGAATTCCTTATCACCACTGCTAATAGAAAGCTTACAACTGAAGCTATCACACTTAAGAAGAAAATTCTTAAAGCGAAAGAAGGCAGCAAATAGTAACCTGTACTAGTAACTAGTTACTAGAAAATGCAAAATAAACGTAAAACAATCCTTGATATAATCTCTCTGAAGAAACAGAGAGCCCCTATTGTTTGCTTAACAGCTTATACATATCCACAGGCTAAAACACTCGATAATTTTGTAGACCTACTACTGGTTGGCGATAGCCTGGGCATGGTGCTTTACGGCTATGATAGCACCCTTACCGTTTCGGTAGATTTAATGATTCAGCATGGCGCAGCGGTAGTAAAAGGCAGCCAGAACGCGCTGGTGGTGGTTGATATGCCTTGGGGCAGCTACCAGAAAAGCAAGGAACAGGCGTACGAGAATTGCGCGAAAGTGCTGGCAAAAACCGGCGCACAGGCAGTTAAGCTTGAAGGCGGCATTGAAATAGCCGCTACAATAAAACATCTGGTAGATCTGGGCATTCCTGTAATGGGCCATATAGGCATGAAGCCGCAATACCATAATGTTTACGGCGGCTTTAAAGCGCAAGGTAAAACGCCTGAAAGCCAGAAGAAGATTCTTGATGATGCCAAAGCCGTTGAAAAGGCCGGTGCGTTCAGCTTCGTGCTGGAGCATGTTACCGAGCAGATGGCGGCAAAAGTATGCAAGACCGTAAAAATTGCGGTTATAGGCATAGGCGCAAGCAATAAGTGCGATGGCCAGATACTGGTTACTGAGGATATGTTAGGGGTTTTTGAGAAAAGTCCTAAATTTGTGAAGCAATACACAAATTTAAAGCAAGCTATTGAAAAAGCTGTGAAGGCTTATTCTGAAGAAGTAAAAAATAGAAAATTCCCTGGTAATTAAAACTCAAACGCCCTGCCAATACCTTTTAGGCTTTCATCAAGCTTGCCGTTATCCATAACCACTTTACCAGCAATTATTGTGTAGGTTGGCGCGCCTTTAAGCGTGCGACCGTTAAGCGGCGTCCAGCCGGAAACATTCGCCATCATAGAATCTAGGTAAGTTACGCTTTTGTTCATATCTACAATGGTAAAGTCAGCATCATACCCCTGCTCTATTCTGCCTTTATTTTTAACGCCCCATAGCTGGTTCAATTTACCACTCATACCATCAACCAGTTTTTCCAGCGTCATGCGGCCGGCGTTAATATGGCTAAGTAGTGTTGGAACGATTGTTTGCACGCCCGGCATGCCGCTTGGGCTTTGCGGATAAGGTTTGGCCTTTTCTTCCAGAGTGTGCGGGGCATGATCTGAACCGAATACATCAACAATATTTTCCTGCACGGCCTTCCATAGGCCAGCCTGAGTTTCCTTATCACGTATCGGCGGATTCATTTGAATGCGGGTACCAAGCGTTTCATATTCATCAGAGTTGAACGTTAAATGGTTCGCAAGAATTTCTACCGAAGCGATATCTTTATTCTTCTTCAGAATTTCCATTTCTTCAGCGGTGGAAATGTGAAGCACGTGAACCTTGGCACCGGTTTTGCGGGCTATTGCAAGCAGGCGATTGGTTGATGATACGGCCGATTCCTTACTGCGCCAGATAGGGTGAAAACGTGGGTGAGCGCCTTCTTCCGCAATGTGTTTGCGCTCTTTTAAAATAAAATTATCTTCCGAGTGGATTGATACACGGCGTTTGGTTTTTGAAAGAATGGCTTCTACTGCGGCATCTTCTTCCACCAGTAAATTTCCGGTTGATGCACCCATGAATATTTTTATTCCGCAGCAACCTGGAAGCTCTTCCAGCATATGCCAGTCGGTTGCTTTATCTGGCGTGCCGCCAACATAGAAAGCATAGTTACACCATGCGCGGCCTTTCATACGATTTATTTTATCGTTTAGCGCTTCAACAGTAGTGGTTGAAGGCGTTGTGTTCGGCATTTCAAACACACCCGTAATGCCGCCAAGCACCGCGCCCTTTGTTCCCGCTTCCAGGTTTTCTTTATATTCAAGGCCGGGTTCACGGAAGTGAACTTGAGTATCAACCAGGCCTGGCAGAACGAACTGGTTTGTGGCATCCACCACTTTGGCAGCCTTTTCATTCTGGAAATTTCCAAGCGCAACTATCTTGCCATCCTTCACCGCAACATCAGTTTGCTTGCGCCCTTGCGGCGTTAACACTGTTCCGTTCTTTATTATAAGTTGGTAGTTCATGCAGCAATTTTAAGGTTTGTAAGTTTACCTATCAGTGCTCTATCTTTAGCGGCTTCTATTGTAACTTCAACCATTTGATTAAAATGCTCGCGCGCGTTTTCAATAATGCACGGCTGCATGTAAGGCGTAAAGCCAAGATAGTGGTTCTCGTACTTGCCCTTGCGGGAAATTAGCACAGGCATGGTTTTGCCAACCTTATTGTTCAGGAATCCGAACATTTGCTGTTCCAGCAAGCTTTGCAATTCCACCAAACGCGCAACCTTTTCTTCCTTGGTAACGTTATCTTCAATGGTTGCGGCCTTTGTTCCCGGGCGCGGCGAATATATGAACGAGTACGAAAGCGTGAATTTAATATCTTCAATAAGCTTTATGGTATCTTTAAAATCTTGCTCAGATTCATTCGGGTAGCCCACAATGAAATCAGACGAGAATTCGATATCACTACGCGCGGCACGTAATTTATCTATCACACGGCGATATTCATCTGCGG
>CAZLZP010000022.1:0-11203 GCA_964564045.1 uncultured Rickettsiales bacterium | reverse complement strand
GTGTGCTTACGGTTCATTTCATGCAAAATTTTATCACTACCGCTTTGAATTGGCAGGTGCACGAACGGCATCACCTTTTCGTTATATTTATGGCTGTTCAGCAAATCATCATCAACATCACGCGGGTGGGAAGTGGTGTAGCGAATGCGCTCTAGGCCTTTTATTTTTGCTAAATGGTCCATTAGTTTACCAAGTGTGAATATCTCACCACCTTCGGCCTTGCCTTTATATGCGTTCACGTTCTGGCCAAGCAGGTTAATTTCCTTCACGCCTTCGCTAACCAGTTTAAGCGCCTCGCGATATATTTCTGCAACCGAGCGGCAATGCTCTGGCCCGCGGGTATAAGGCACAACGCAGAAGGTGCAAAATTTATCGCAACCTTCCTGAACAGTTAAAAACGCGGTTGAACGCGGAATGAAATTATTCTTCTGTTCGTTATGTTCTATCTCTTCATTCAGAAAATCGAATTTATTGATGGTGGAAAAATCCAGATCGACACCAATTTTTGCACCGGCTTCAGCGTTCTGCACAAGTTCCGGCAGGCGCTGGTAACTTTGTGGCCCCACCACAATATCAACATACGGCGCACGCGCTTTTATCTCGGCACCTTCAGCCTGAGCCACACAGCCGGCCACGGCAATAACGGTGTTCTTGCCCTGCGCCTTACGCTTGTTCTTCACCTTCAGCACACGGCCAAGTTCGGAATACATCTTCTCCGCTGCCTTCTCGCGTATGTGGCAGGTGTTCAGTATCACCAGATCAGAATTCATATCATCAGAATGGCTAAAACCCTTGGCCTGCATCATATCCTGCATCTTCTCAGAATCATAAAAGTTCATCTGACAGCCGTAGGTTTTTATGTATATTTTTTTGTCTTCCATGCGGGGCGGAATATAGCGAAAAAAGCCGAATAAGTCTACAAAGATTCTAGTACTTCTGGCATGGCAGATATTAGATCCTCGGCTATCAGGCCTTTGCCAAGAAGATTGGCGCATTCGGCGTGGATGTAAACGCCTGCGCAGGCGGCTTCAAACGCCGGCATACCGCTTACAAACAGGCCAGATATTATACCCGCAAGCACATCACCAGAACCGGCAGTTGCAAGTGTATTAGGCGCGTTAACATTAACCACCACCTTACCAGTTGGCGAAGCGATTATTGTATCGTGCCCCTTTAGAACTATTACAGCGCCGCATTTCTTAGCTGCCGCTACTGCAGATGCCTGCCTGTTTGAACCAAGCTGGAATATTCTTTTGAACTCGCCCTCATGCGGGGTAAGAATGCAATTGCTGTGTAGCGCATCTATAAGCGCTGCCTTATTATCTTCAAAAACTGAAATGGCATCGGCATCTAAAACCAGTTTTAGTTTTTTGTTCTCTAGCAGGTCTAGCACCTTTTCGGCTACCTCCAGGTGCTTGCCATTACCCGGGCCAAGCAGCACCGCGCCAACCTTGCGATGATCAATGAATTTATAGAACTCCTTCGGTGCCTTAATAGGTTTTGCCATTACTGAAAGGAACGATTTCTGGTATATCGGCAAAGTTTCTTTATCGCAGGCAACCGTTACCATGCCAGCCCCTGCCCTAGCAGCCGCATACGCAGCAAGCCTAGTTGCCCCTGTGCAATCTATCGGCGAGCCGTTTATAAGCAAGTGCCCACGCGTGTATTTATTATCGGAAGCCTTAAGCTTCGGGAATTTTGCTTTCCATAGCTTAGAAGAATTTATTTGCGCTTTTGCTGGCATATCACTCGGAATGGAAATGGTGTAAAATTCGGTGGAACACAGGCGCTAACAGCAAGCCGCCGCAAACTATTAAAAATATGCCACTATAAAGCGCATAGAATGAAGCGAATAATTTACCGCCTTCAGTTTGAAGTATAGCAACAGGGCCCATGCCGCCAAGTATCATGGAAGCATTAAGCAGAGAATCTATCCATGAAAGATTTTCAAAATAATGATAGCCATAAACGCCAATAAACAGTGAGAATAAAATTAATATAATGGTAAAATAAACCTGATTAACAAATCTTTTTACAAATCTTTTATGCGAAATTAGTTTTGCTGATTTCTTTTCGTACATATTATTTTGTGTTCTCAATTACATCTAATAGCTTCTTTAGATCTTCCGGATAGTCAATCTCGAATTCCATTTCTTCCATTGTGGTTGGATGGGTGAAGGCGATATATTTCGCGCAAAGTGCCTGTCGCGGGAAGCTGTTTACCGCATTAAGCACAGCGGGCGGAAGACTTCCGGTTCTTTTCTGATTCTGGTTACCATGATAAGTTCTATCACCCACAAGCGGCATTCCTTTATGTTCCATATGCACACGAATTTGGTGCGTGCGACCGGTTTCCAGCTTACATTCCAGCAGCGAAAGTGTGCCGTTAAAATATGTTTTAATAAGTTTGTAATGCGTAACCGCTTCCTTGCCCGAACGCTTTACCACCGCCATTTTAATTCTATCGCGAGGGTGGCGGCCGATATTCTCGTTCACCTTGCCGCCTGGAAGTTCCGGCTTGTTCCATACCAGCGCGTGATATACACGAATTACATCACGGGTTTGTATTGCCTCAGCCAGATACTGGTGCGCAACATCATGCTTGGCAACAAGCATCAAGCCGCTTGTATCTCTATCTAGCCGGTGCACTATGCCTGGGCGCAGCACGCCGTTTATTCCGGAAAGATCTTCCACCTCGGCCACAAGTGCGTTCACCAGAGTATCATCATGGTTGCCAGCACCAGGGTGAACGGTTAAGCCCGCTTGCTTGTTGATAACCATTAAATCTTCATCTTCGTAAACTATATTAAGCGGAATATCATCTTTTGGCGTTATGGTTGTGGGGCGTGGCTCAGGTATTTCAATCTCAACCAGGTCTTTGTTCTTCACCTTGAACGATGCAGCATCTATAATAACGCCGTTTATCTTAACCTTTTTCTCATCGATAAGCTGTTCCACGCGAGAACGCGAAAGATTTCCGAATAGCGTACCAAGCAGCTTATCGGCCCTTTCCTTGCCTTCCAAATGGCATAATGTTAGTTTTATATTTTGCATTATTCTTATTTTTTCGTACATAGTGTAAGGCTTGAAGGCTTACAAGTCGATATGTTTTTGATCTTACCAAAACTTATGGGTTTTTTATAACATACTTCTACCTCCCTATAGAATACTTACATCTAAAACTATTAAATCACCCACAAGATTAACAAACCAAGGAATTTATATGAAAAAGCTAACAACATTATCTCTAGCAACCCTACTCTTCTCTACATCGGCTATTGCAGGTGGCGGGCATGAAGGCGTTTCTACAACAAGCGGTTACAACGAACCAGTTACCGAAACCAATTATAGCGACAATATGACAATTATGGGTAACACTACGTTCTTATATTTAGGAGCTGAACTAGGCTGGACAAAAGCAAATACAAAAACCGCTTTCACTGGCAACGATGATTTCTGGACCGCAGCACCTATAGTTGGTTTAAGAATAGGTGAGAATTTTGGTGTTGAAACAAGTTATACCTGGGGCACAAATGATGACAGTGTTGATATTAAAGCTGCCGCCATCGATGCAATGGGCTACTTACCTATAAACGACTCTAAAACAGTTTCGCTGGTTGGCTTAGTAGGTGTTGGCCGATATGAACTAGATACAAATATACCAGGTGATGATAGCGATACCGCAGTTCGATACGGTGGTGGTATACAATACGAGATCAACCAAAACTGGTCTACCAGGTTATTATATCGCAGAGCAGAAGTTAAAACCTCTGCTTTTGATAGCCTTGATACAGTTACAATGGCTTTAACTTATAACTTTAGATAAGCACCGAAATTAGTTATAAGCTAATAGAACCACCTGGTTTTAGTACCCCAGGTGGTTTTTTTTGCCGTTAATACTGCATAACTTTAGCTGAATGTTATTCATACTTGATTTAACTACTATTTTTAATATCTTTAGAAACAGATAGTTTTACCATTCTTCAAGGAGAGTTAAGATGGATTTCCAAACCGCAGTAAAAACATGCTTCCAGAAATATGTAACTTTTTCAGGCCGTGCGCGCCGTAAAGAGTACTGGTTCTGGTTCTTATTTTCTTTTGTTTCGATTATAGTTGTAAGCATAATTGATAAAAACCTTTTCCTGGGGAACGCTTATGGAAAAAACGGGCCGTTATATACAATTTTCCTGCTTGGAACTTTCCTGCCAGGTTTAAGTGTTTTTATACGCAGGCTGCACGATCTTGATAAAAGTGGCTGGTGGGCGCTTATATTAATTATACCAGTAATTGGTTTTATTGTTGGAATAGTGTGGGCTTCAATGAAAGGCACTGTGGGTGATAACCGCTTCGGGCCAGATACTTTGGCAAGTTAGATAGTTAATTGGGGTTGCGTAAATTAAAAATTTGGGTATTTTGGCGCGGCGCACTTTAATATATGCCGCTATAGCTCAGTGGTAGAGCACGTCATTGGTAATGACGGGGTCGGAGGTCCGATTCCTCTTAGCGGCACCATTTTAGGGCTTAAAAGCCCCAAAAT
Source organism: uncultured Rickettsiales bacterium (assembly GCA_964564045.1). Taxonomy (GTDB): domain Bacteria; phylum Pseudomonadota; class Alphaproteobacteria; order Rickettsiales; family UBA8987; genus JAMHZE01. Next base: position 6,666 of record CAZLZP010000022.1, on the reverse strand, counting down.
CGTGCAAAATAGCGCTTTATTCGGTTGCTATTGCTGCCAGAACCTCTAGTGTCCGCCCCTAATCATATAAAGGATGTCATGTTAATCAATTTATTCGGTCGTTGGGTTAACCCAACAAATATTCTTGCTGTAGTTACAGCAACTGCCAACGTAGAAGAAAAAGCTTCAAAGGTTATTTTTAGCAGCGGCGCTGAAGGCGGCTTTACGCTTGAGATAAAAGATAAAACACCTACAGAAGTAGCGTCTGAGATAAACGCCCAGATAACAGCAAGCAGAAAAAGCGCGTTCGCTGATAAAGGCGAAAGACGTGGCGGCGGTGATAGAGGCAGAAGCGGCGGCGGTTATAAAGGCGGCGGCGATAGAGGCGGCTACAAAGGTGGTGGCGATAGAGACAGAGGCGATCGTGGCGGTTATAAAGGCGGTGGCGACAGAGGTGGCTACAAAAAAAGAGATGAAAGACCAGCTCATGGCAGCGATGAACATGTAGAAAAGGTTCGTGAAGATTTCAGCAAGAAAAAATTTGAAGGCGGCAGAAAGTTCGAATCGAAGAACAAAGGCGACTTCAGACCGAAAAAACGCAAAGAATACTAGTTAAAGTCTTGCAGTTGTTTTACTTAAGCAATATCTCTTTGTGTTCAATAGCTTAGGGAAATAGATAAAATTTTAGGTTTCTTAACGGTTTTTTAACCATTTTGTGTTAAAATAGTGTATAGGGAATATATAGATATTTTATTTAGATATGGGCGCACCGAACGACATAATTTTATCGAAGCAACAAGCTGAAGCTCTCTTAAGCAAAAATGTGCGCGACCAGGTTATACGTACCATGAATGCACTAATCTCTGACAAGGTAGAAGCTTTTTTTAGAGAGCATAATTTTATTACCTTCGGACAGGATAAAGAGGCTGCAAAATCTGAAAGGCAGCAAGAGGCAAAGGGCGTTATTGGCACTCTATATAACAAGCTGATAAGCGATATTCCTGATGGTGGCATTACAGTTGCACAGCTTGAAGCAATGACCGCAAAATTTGGTAAAAATATTGCTACCAGAAATGCAGGAGCGCTCGGGCTGAGCGGTGAGCAGGCTACAACGTTAACTGCCACAGGCGATGATGAAAAATTATCCGCTGCAGATTTAGGAAAGCTCCAAAAAACAGTAAGCATAGATATCAGTGATGATATGCTAGAACTAGCGGGCTATAAAGCTCCTGAGGCAAAACCACCTGTAGCTGTAGCAGTTGCAGCTCCTGAAAAACCAAAAGTAGTAAGGCCAAGAACCCCAGCTACAATCGCTCCAGTTATCACTGACGAAGCTGCGGAAACTGCATTGGCAACCCAATTAGCTGCAGAAGAAGAAGCTAAAAAATCTAAAGAGCAACAAGAAGCTGAAGCAGCAAGACTTGCTGAAGTGCAAAAAAGAGTTGATGAAGAAAACAAACAAAGGCTTGCAAGCGCTGGCGTTACAGGCAATACAGAAGAAGCTGTTGCCGGCAAAGATGGCGGCGGTCTTTTCGGAAATATCAACGGCATTGGCGACATATTCAAACTACTAGCTGACATTATCCAGAAATTCATTGTTGGGCCTAACGTTAAAATCGCAAGAACTACACCCTCTAGAGATAATAACATTGAAGAACAGTCGATCGATGAGGAAAAACCTAAAGTTATAGCCGTAGAAAATCTGCCAAGGTTAAACGGAGTTTCAACTGATGGTCAGAGCGTTTCTTTGGCTGATGTGAGACAAGGAGTTGTATCTACTGAGGCATCGGCAGGTCTGGGCAATAAAGAAACCGGCGCAGCACTAAGCCAAGGTTAGCAGCTATTTCTTCAGGAAACGGCTACCGGGTTTAGTAACCGGAATTTTTTGAAGTTCTGCGGGAACTTTATCTTCAGCAAAAGTTCTAATATCTAATTTTTCCAAAGTAACTAATGGCACAGGCGCAAGAGGGTTTTCCTCGCCACTTCTGTTTATAAGCGCCGCTTCAGCAACCACAACACCACCAAGTGAAGTTATCAGATCGAAAGTTTCTTTCGATGATTTACCGGTTGTAACCACATCTTCAATCACCAGAACCCTATGGCCTTGTGCAAGTTCAAAACCTCGACGAAGCTCAAACTTGCCCTCTACCCTTTCACAGAATATTGAAGGCTTACCTAGGTGCTTTGCAGTTTCGAAACCAACTATTACTCCACCCATAGCCGGAGAAACAACAATATCAATTTTATTTATATCGACGTTTTTTTTGACCTTCTCTGCCAAGGCTTTGCATAAACGCTCTGCCCTACTTGGCTCCATCAGCGCACGCGCGCATTGCATATAGGTATCAGAGTGCAGGCCGCTTGAAAGGATAAAATGCCCCTTTAATATTGCCCCTGCATCTTCAAATTCTTTAAGTGTATTTACCATTTACTATTATTATTCAGTATGTTAAAATTATTAAGCTTATTAACCTTTTATTAAGGTTTATATGGTAGAATATATTCAAAGTAAAACTAAAAAACGAAAATATAACTAATGACAAATCCAAATGAAAATACTCCATTCAACTGGAGAGAAATAATAAAAATTGATTCACGCTGCGAGAAAGAAGAACGCATTGCGATAGAAACCGTGCTCGATGACATGGCATTAAATCCTAATGGCGTAATGATACTGCAGGAAATAAAAGATGCCGGTAAGCAGGTGGTTCTAACTACTAAACTTAAAGAGCATCAAAAAGAAGAATCAAGAAAGATCCTTGAGAAAACCCATGGAACAAACAATTATAATAATACCTATGAAACTACAATCCTGGAAGACCTAAAAATCAAACAACAAAAAGAACTCCTCAATCTGTTTGATACCGTTTCTAATTTAAAAAATTCACCTGATGCAAGAAAATTTTTTGATGACAGAAACCTTGGGCACTTAGTTGATATAGAGTTCAATAAACCAGATGTAGTATTACATAACGCTTATGACACTCTTTGTAAAAATGGCGAAACCCTTATTAATATAGATATGAATGAGTTAAAAAACTTTGTTCGTGTTGATGAAAAAACAGGCGAGCTATTCCCAATAACACTGAATTTCACTTTAGCACATGAGCTAGAGCATGTAGTTGATGCTGAATATAAACGTGTATTTGAAGATTCCTGGAATATATTAATAAAAGATTGTAAAGAAATAGCTTCCAATACATTTTTTCAACAAGCCTTCCTGATGGATAATGCCGATAAAATTAGTGCTTATACAAAAATAGCTCAACAAGATGGAGTTAGTTATACTCCGGAAGATGTTAAAAATTTCAATAAGGCCGCTCAAGACCTTCTTGACCAGAATCCTGAATTGGCAAAAAGGTTCTTGGAATTACGCACAGAAATGAAGCGAACAAGTGACATTCTTGAGAAGGCGTCTACTAGCAGCTTTGATTTTAATTACGAAATGAGATCAGACAAGGGCGCTGCATTATATACTGGTGAACCTGAAAGAAGGGCTTACATGCTTATGGTAAAACTATTCAAGCCGCTTGATGAAGTCGTCTATTATCAGAATGGGAATTTTGATAAAAAAGATTATGCAGCGTTAATGCAAGAAAAGTATGGCATGAGCAAGTTAACACCTGAAAAAATGCAGGGTATGCTCCAATGGACATCCGATGTGGCAGCTTCGGTAAGAGACCAACCTGATAAGCTTTGCTTTGCGAAACAAGCAAAAGAGATAGTTGAATTAATGATAAAGCAAAACCCTACAACTGGTGGCGAACATCTGGATGAACCCCCTGCAGCACCTAACGTCGGCGGCTCTCTTCAGCGCGGGCCTTCAACTCCTGCAATAAAGCCATAATCAAAAACCGCAATAAAAAAAGCGGTCTGAAAAATCAGACCGCCTTCTTGCTATTTAGGATTCAACGTAAAGTAAACTATGCTGCTATTGCATCTGCATCTTCAGCTTCCTGAGCAGCTTTTTTAACCGCTGCCTTCTTTAAGAAATACGGGTTGTTATCGTTGATGGTTTTAACCAGATATTCCTGCGCGCCGGTAATATCAAGCTTCTTAACAGCCGATACTTCACGAGCTAAACGCTCAAGGGCATTTTCGTATATAACACGTTCAGAATATGAACGTTCAGGATCATCAACATTTTTGTGCAGATCACGAACAACTTCCGCAACCGCAACGATGTTACCTGAGTTAATTTTTGTTTCATATTCTTTAGCACGGCGAGACCACATACCACGAGATGATTTTGGCCTTTCCAGTAGAGTTTGGCGTACTGTTTTTAAGTCGTCATCAGAAGATAGTGCGCGAAGACCCGATTTTTCAGCCCTGTTAGCAGGGATACGAAGCAACATTTTCTCCTTCTCGAACTCGATCAGGAAAGTTTTTAGCTCAGTACCAGCAAAGCTACTGGTTTCAACACCTTTTATTTCACCAACACCGTGAGCGGGATATACTACTTTAACACCTGTCTTGAATTTGGAAACCATAAGAATACTACCTGGATATAATATAAGTTGATAATTTTTATACTTGTAATTAGACTACCTTCCCCGGCGGGTAGCCTAAGAACGTGGCCACTGTACCACAAAATATAGGAAAAATAAACATGAATTTTAAATTATTATTAAAAAGCTTTAGAAAATCATATGTTTATATATGGTTTTTAGCCCTTTTATTACCCCCCTTCCTTGCCCCTACAGAGGCCCTTTCCAAGCCAAAATCACGGGCTTTTGACAGCAGTATAGTTATATACGCCCCTACCTCGATGAGCCACGCAATGCACGAAATAATGAAGCTGTTTGCAAATAAGTATAATATATCTGTAAGCGCCACCTATGAATCTGCCGGGGAACTGGCAATATCTATCGAAGAAGGCGAATCTGCCAATATATTCATTACCGAAGACTCCATAAAAATGCGTGATTTGCAGAGAATGGGGGTTTTGAATGTATTCAGCCTAACCGACATAGCCGCGGATGAACTGGTGATAGCGGCTCCTAAAAACAGTTACGTTATCAAAAAACTAAATAACATTGCCAGCACTGACGATAAAATGAGGTTCCTCGCGAAGAATGTTTCCCTGGCCGTTCCAGACCCAGAATTCGATGCAGCAGGAAAATTTGCCAAGCAGGCCTTCAATAAAATAGGCGAATGGGAAAAGGTTGAGGCAAGAATGCTGAAGGCTACCAACACAGATAATAGTTTGTATCTGGCTGCAAATGGTGACAGCCCAGGGGTTTTATATAGATCTGATGCTTTAAAGAATGATAATGTAGAGATAATTTTTGCCTTTCCGAAAGATTACACCGATAAAATAATATACCAGGCATCTGTGGTTGCCGGCCTTGATTCTGAGGATATAAACAAAGCCTCAGAGAAATTCATCAAGTTCCTGAAAACCGATATAATTAAAAGTATTTTTGTCAAATATGGGTTTGGGAATATTTGATACAAGATCAAAAAAAAATAAAAAGTTTGTTATCTAAACAATAAATTCAGCTTGAAAGAAAAAAAATTACCCTTTAGATAATCGCGAGACAGATTTTATTTATTGTTCTAATATTTGTATATGGGTTGCGAAAACGATAAAAACGGTTGCGCTTGCGCTAATAACCAAAAAGTTCAGGACGAAGGCAAAAGAGATTTCATGATGCTTGCGGCTACGGCTACAGCAGGTATTGGCGCTGCATGCGCTGCAGCTCCTTTTATTGGTTCAATGCAGCCAGCGGCTGATGTTCGCGCCATGTCTTCCACAGAGGTTGATATTACAGGCATGAACCCTGGCGATGAAAAACGCGTTATGTGGCAAGGCAAAACTGTGTTCGTTAAACGCAGAACCCCTGAAGAGATAGAAGCCGCTGAAGATGCTACAATTGATAAAATGCCTAATCCGCAGAAAGATTCTGAAAGGGTAAAGGCTGGTAAAGAAGAGTGGCTTATTGTTGTTGGTGTTTGCACCCACCTTGGTTGCATACCTAACTCGGGGAAAGTACCAGGCGAAAGCTGGTTCTGCCCGTGCCATGGCTCTCACTACGATACAAGCGGAAGAATAGTTAAAGGCCCTGCCCCAGCTAACCTTGCGGTGCCTCCGTATAAATTTTTAACTGACACTAAAATTGTTATTGGGTAATTTTTAATTATGGCTAACTGGATAAACAAAAACACTGATAAGCTTGTAGACTGGATAGAGTACAGGTTACCTGTTTTCTCTTTCATGAAACATCAGGGTGAGTACCAAACACCACGAAATTTAAGCTATGCATGGAACTTCGGCTCGCTTGCCGGCATAGCGCTGATGATACAAATAGTAACGGGTATATTCCTTGCAATGAATTATGTACCCCATGTTGATTACGCTTTCGATTCAGTTGAACGCATAATGCGTGATGTTCCGTTCGGCTGGTTACTTCGCTATACACACGCTGTTGGCGCTTCAATGTTCTTTGGCGTAGTATATATACATATATTCCGCGGCTTCTATTACGGCTCGTACAAAAAGCCTCGTGAAATATTGTGGTGGATGGGCGTTATAATATTCTTAACAATGATGGCCACTGCATTTATGGGCTATGTTCTTCCATGGGGCCAGATGAGCTTCTGGGGAGCTACTGTTATCACCGGCCTTTTCGGCGCTTTTGATGAGGTTATAACAGGCCTTGGAACTGGCATTCAGGAATTATTGCT
>CAZLZP010000021.1:17365-21375 GCA_964564045.1 uncultured Rickettsiales bacterium | reverse complement strand
AAATGGCTCTGTTCCCCCACAGGGCCATAACTTTAAAAATAAAGGAACTGATATGGCAAGATACACAGAAGAAAAACAGTTGGTAACATCAGCGGCAGTTGATACCAAAATCCGTGATGTGTTTAGCTTTGAAAAATCTGTTGATGCAGATGTCTATAAATTAGAAAATTCAAAAGAGGTGAAAGTTTTAGATGAAAAAGATAAAATCAGTTATGAAGTAGAGCCTAATACAGCATTACATAAAGCGTTAGGCCAAGTAATAGTTAGAGGAATTTTACGTGGTGAACGTGTAAAAAGTGTCGAAGAACTTCTTGCCGTAAAGGCTGAGAATCTAGTATCTAGTGTTAATACAGACGCAACAATTCTGCTTAATTTGGGAGGAGTAAATGAAGAAGTGCGGCAAGCAATACATCTTACATATCCCGAGCAGCTTGTTGGGCGTGAAGTTAAACTGGATTCTGATCTTCACAAAGTAATGGAAAAAATTATATTGAATAGAGCTCAAGAAGGTATTGCAGGTGGCGGAAATGTTGATAAAATTGGAAGAGATCATACACAACACCTTAGCTAAATGGTGCTAATATGACGGTAAAAGAACTATCACCACAAAAAAGTTTTGTCAGCAGGATACTGGCATCAAAGCCGCTTTATATATACAGCTCATCGGATAAAAATGGAAATGTTTGCTGGTTCATCATCAGGTCTGATGAAAGAAGTATAGAAAAATTGAAACAAACTACTGATAGGGACACTATCAATATTAGAGATTATGGCGAAGTAATAAAAGCAGGGCTTGGTAAAAGCCCAGATAAGAAAATCGTTGAATCGTGCGGATAACTTAAGTTCTGTCTTGCCCATAATCCCGCTTACTCCAGCGAGCGCCCAAAAGCTTACAACGCTAAAAACAAAAGCAGTATTTAGTGGTATGAATTAACTACATCTTACCATACCTCTCCAACATCCCCATCATGTCATTTGCTTCACCTGCTGATATCTTCCCCGATATCATAGCTTTTATTATCATCTCAGATGCCTTTTTAATGTCCTCTGGTGAGTCTAACTTCAAATCTAATACCTCGGCGTCATCTTCTATCATTTGTGTGTTAGGAGCCTTTGCTTTTGGTAATAGATAGGGTAGGCAGGCTTTAAAATATTGCAAATGTCCTTTCTTGGCATATTCAACAACCCTGTTAGCGATCTCCTGCTGGTCATCCTCGCTGATGTTTTGCAATAGCTGAGATATTTTATTCTTTGAGCCTTTAGGGCGACCAAGTGGATTGCCTGATTGTCCTTTTTGGAATAACCAAGGGCGTTCTGGATTGCTTAAAGGCTGGTTTTGGGTCTGAATAGCATCTGTTGTATTAGTTGGTTCAGTTTCTGTCATATCTCTGCTCGGTAAAAGTTAATTTTTCATTTACTAGAATTATACCCCTAAACCCCCTAGAAAGTTTTAGGGGCTCTAGGGGTAGTTTTCCTGCATAAGTGATTATTAATTCTATATGCTAACGGCTTCTTGTTCGTTTCAAAAATATACTGCCTTTCAACCAATACATTTAGGGCATTGGTGATAATCTCCATATTCTTGAACCTACCTTTCTTTTTTGCCTGCCATAGCTCCTGAACTGTAAATTCGGCTTTGCTGTGCGTTTCCAACCAATCAAGAATGATAGTTGCATTCTCTTGGTTCTCATCCAGTTCCATCAACTCATATATCTGTTTGAAGTTATCAACGAATATATCAGTTAATGTTTTGGCTGTTTTTAGTGTTTCTATATCAATCTTTGTTTGTTCGGGGTTGTCGTGTTGAAGGCAGTGAAGAATACCAGCTATTCTGGCAACATTATCTTTTGCCTTTTGCAGATATGGCGAAATGCTGCTATCTGCATTAGTGTTACCCTTTGCCGTTGATACCTCAAAATCATTCCATATCTCTTCATAGTAAACTTTAGCACCATTAGAGAAGTTAAGTATTTTAGGAATTATCTCGCCGTTATCATCAAGTTCTGGCTTTTGTGATAGCTTCTGTTTTATAAAATCAGAGTATGGGCGGGATATATACTGAGCTACAGATTGATTATTAAACCGCCTGTTGCCCTGATTTTGTTCCGTGCTTATCATTAGGTAACGATTAAGATGTCCACTATCGGCTAACGCCTGCTTATTCTTGAAGTTTTTGAACTTATCATCCTGAATCAGCAAACAAACCGAAGCTATAGGATTTCTGATAACTGGAGTATCTCTTGATATGCGGTCTATGTATAAATCTGCTCCATCCCAGCAAGAGTTTATATCAGAATCGTTTGCAGCGCCTTTATCATATCTACCAGTGATATTCTCTAATACGCCAATCCCTTCATCAGATACCAATGTTAGTTTCCCTTTTTGCTTTGATAGGGTATTTAGAAGGGCTTCTGGTGTAGCGTTTCTTGCAAACAATCTAGGCTCTATATATGTAGGCTCTATCTGCAATTCCAGCTCCAAAACTTCATTCAAAAGCTCATCTGGATTTGGTTTTTTAATTTTATCTTTTTTTATCCTCTCTATCTTTTTATTAATTATATCATTCTTTTGAATGATAGGCTTATTAAGCGCTGCAATTCTTTTCTGTTCATCAGCTTCCCATTCTTGAAAGGGCTTTATTAATGGGTTTAGTACTGGCGATTTACCTCCACCAGAAACAAGCAGAACCAACGCCCATAGATTAAGGTTTGAGTGCCAAGATTCTTTTATCTCAACCTTGTATAACTTCTGAAAAAGTGTGGATGCCAGAACAAGTGAAATGCCCACCGCAAGCTCATAACTTGATTGAGTGCTTTTTGCCACTTCGCTAACCATTTTGAAATATGGTATTTCAGGCAATATACACTCTGGGATTTCAATGTTCTTAAAGTTACCAAAGGTTATTGGTTCTGGGTCTGTTATTGTAACATCTTCCACAGGCTGCGATAATGAAGTTAATTTCAATATTTCATTTGTAAAGAAACTACCCCTAATACCCCTAAACCTCTTATGAATATCAGTTATATCTTTTTCATCTGGCAATAATATTGCTTTAGATTTTTGCTTGATAGCATCAGGTAGTTTTTTGGCCTGATTCAAAAAGGCACTGCCGCCAGAATCATTCTCTATAACAAAGTATATTGCACTAAAGGCTGTTATGGCATCACTGATAGCCTTGTTTTCAAGCGATTGCGATAAGACCTGTGCGCCCGATATGCCTATACAGCAACAACCCTGATAGTTCATAACTATTGCATCGGTTTCACCTTCAACAATATATAAATCAGTTTTACCTGCATCTATCCATTCTTGAAATTTCCAAGCAAGATAAGGTATTTGTTTCTGGTTTTTATCCTTGCCCTGAAAGATATACTTCGGCTTATCAGTTAATGAAGTTCTAACCTTTGTATATTCTGGCTGCCTATCATTAAACTTGTCTTGCGATATATAGTAAGGAAACACTGCCTGATTCTTGCTGTTATTATAGCAACCCAAGTTGCTAATATAGCTTTCTTCAACCTCAGTATGCTTGGCTATATCTGCAACAGCAGTGCTTTGGTTGCTGGCAACCGCTACAACATCAGACAAGCCTATCTTGGATTGTATCTGCTTTAATGCCTCGCCTTGATTATCGTTGCAGTATAGCTTGGCATAGACACCAATTAGGTCAAAAACTTCACCATTTCTAAAATCTGTGCAGATATTAGTATCGCAGTTATAGTCCCAAGAATCATAGGCGGGGGCATCAAAATAGAATCTGCTCCCATTTTGTTTATAATCAGAGCCACTGAATAGTTGCTGAATGTATGATGCAGGGCTTGCTTCTATAATAGCCTTTGCTTGTTGGAATTGGTTGGGCATGACTATACCCCCTTATTTTTAGAATTTTCAGAGGCGGTAGAGAATGGTAAAACATTTTTTGCACCCTCGCGCTTATCTAGGAATTCAGTCAATTGCTCGTAGAAGTATTTTTTATCTTCGAGTTTTTCAAGGTCAAAATCTTTTGCTGC
>CAZLZP010000021.1:7894-17355 GCA_964564045.1 uncultured Rickettsiales bacterium | reverse complement strand
CATTCTGTTCGTTACAAATTCAGCAATTGAGCGGTCTTTATAATTTATTTTTGCAGGAAGAATTATCGGCCAGTGCCAAAAAGTTGGGCTATATTCAACTATCCAGTAAATATCCTTATCTTTGCCCAAATTAAGAGGTTTTTTATCTGGGCTAAAAATACTTATTAAAAAAGGTTGTGGCTTTTTATTTTCAGACTCCCAATCTTTAACTCTATATTCGTATGCAGTTACTAGAGCATTGCGAAGTTCGTAGCTCATTCCAGGATTATCTTTACCAATTCGGTAAATAGCCTCACCCTTATTGCCGCTCATTATTAGGTCATCGTATTCTTTTGCGTCAATTATATAAGATGTGTGGTTTTCCTCATCTATAAAAGCTATGCCGTGAAATTCAATTTTTGACATGATTACACCCCCTTGTTTTGTTGTGAAAGCCATGCAAAAAGCTTTGTTTCATCTAGGAAGATTTTTCTGCCGACTCTTATTATTGCACCAGAAGTTTTAAGACCGTTGATTTCTTCCGAAAATATCCAGCTACGCACCCCGCCTTTTTTAAAAGTTTCAGGGTATTTTTTAACTAATGCCTCTGGCGTTGTAAGAGCCGCCAAGGGACTTTGTTGGTTGGTTTCTAGGTTCATATAATTACCATTTATTGTTAATAATAATCAGCGTGTTTTATGCGCTGATATTGGCAATTATACTCTAAAGAATTGTGATATGTGGCGGATTACAAGGGAGTTTCAGGGGAATATGAGGGATTATGAGGGGCGCTTGTTCTTTTTTGCGATAGCAATAGCTTTCCTAATAGTTTTTGCGTCAGCCTTATGTTCCACTTGAAGTTCTTTTGTTGCGCTTGCTGGTATCTGTTGTAGGCTCACTAACTTTGAAGCGATATGATTAGCTTTGTAGGCTGGCTTACGACCCTTTGGAGACTCCAATTCTTTTTGTTCGCACGATACTTCATCAAGCAATACTTCTCTTACTATCGGCAATGGTTCAACCCCCGTTCTCTCTATAATCCATTTAACTATATCTTTTGTTGCAAATTGCCTTTCTGCAAGGGACTTGTGCGGAGTCGGATTATTATCTGGCTCATCGTATATTGTTATTTTGCGGCCATTAATTTGAGATATTAACTCTATTGCAAACTTGTCTCTGCCAAAAAGTTCAATGTTTTCTACTTCGATATATAACGCCTCTTCAATGTTACCCAAAGCTTCCGTAAAACCAATTCTTTGGGTATTTAATAGAGGTATATAAGCATGTTTTTCTTCGGTGAATCTTTCAAAATTAATTAGCTCTACGGCTTTCTTTAGTGAGCAACTTGTTAATTTGCTACACTCTAAATAGTGCTTATAAATCCATGAGTCTTGTTCGTATTTTAATTTGATTCCACTCTTTTCAAGATACTCAGATACATCCTTGCTAGGTATAAAGGAGTCATTATATGCGGCTTGAGCAAAGTTACAGAAGCCTGTTTCTGTAACGTATATACTCGCTAGTTGGTTGTATAAATTCTCTACTTGATGCCCATGAAACCAAGTTCCAGCACCAGACATCGCTTTAAAATGTTCATTTAAAAATAGGCAATAACTATCAAAAAACTTGTCATACTTTTTTGCCTTTCTCTGCTTTATAAATTTTTGTAAGTTAGTAGGTTCTAAGCCAAGCAAGGCCGCAACTGCCTTTTCCTTTGTATTTATTTCTGATAACTGGGTATTATTATCAAACGAAGAACTTTCAGCTACAACATTCTTTCTAATTATTTTTGCTTTCATCCGAATACCTTCTTATTCATTTTTTCTACTACTGTTGAAGTATGCGCTTCTGTTAAGTGGGCATAGCGTTTAACCATTGATAAAGTTTTGTGGCCTAATACCTCGGCTATTTCCGATAGTGTTGCACCCCCCATAGCTAAATAACTGGCTGTGCAATGCCTTAAATCATGGAAACGAAAATCTTTAATCTTTGCCTTTTCAAGCGCTATTAGCCAATAATGTCTTATATTAACTGGTCTCGGATTTGTTTTATAAGGTTCTGGAAATAATAGTTTTGTATCTATTCTTCTGGTTTTATAAAGCTCTTTTAAAACCTCTAAACAATGACCTTTTATCGGAACTGCTCGCCTTTCAGAGTTTTTTGTTTCGTGTATTATTGCAATGCCTCTCTTGAAGTCTATATCATCCCAAGTAAGATATAAAATTTCGCTTCTTCTCAAACCTGTACTTATCGCCGTTACTACTATTGAATAGAGCATTTTATTATCCGAAAACTTGCACCAAAGTAATAGCTCTTGTCTTTCTTTGTCATTAAGAAATCTAACTCTACCTCTTGGCTCTTTAGGCTTACTAACTTTTCTCATCGGCGAATCATCTAGCCAGCCCCAGTCGTTAACGGCTATAGTAAAACAGTGAGATAATGCCGCCATATATCTAACAACTGTTGAAGGACTTCTTTTTTTATCTGTTCTTATTTTCTCAGTTAATAACTTATCTTTGAATTCTGTTATTAATGCTGGTGTTATATCTGCGAGAACATAACTTCCTAAATGGCTTTTCCACCAGTTAAGCTGGGCTTCCTGTTTATCTATACTTTTAGGTTTTTGAGGCAGAATGGTTTCAATATATCTTTCCACCATATCAGCAAAAGTGCGCTTCTTGGATTCTGCCGTTTTAAAATATCTATTTTCTCTGATTGCACTCTCTGTGCTTGAGGCCCATTTCTTTGCATCTGTAAGCCGTTCAAATGTTGCGGTTTGAACTGGCTTTCCTTTTAACCTAACTTTTACTCTATAGGTTTTTTGCTTTTCTGATGTATATCTTTCTTCTATTGTAGCCATGATTTTTCCTAATTTATAAGCTTATATAACAAATAGTGAAAATTGGCAATTCTGACTAGCATGTGATATGTAATCCCTTGCTAGCTAATCATAACTATCTGTTATAAAGCATAATTATTAATAACAAACTAGCTATGGGACACTCACGGGACATTAGCATCAAAAAAACTAATGTTTTTAGTGCACTTGAAGAGACTTTATTTTTTACATAGTGTTACTACTTACTGTCCCACCAGTGTCCCATTTCTAGTTTTTGATATTTTAAAGGAAGAAAGAAAACCCTTGATGCTGGCTTTGTAGTTTGGAGGCCGGTGACGGAATCGAACCGTCGCATGCGGGATTTGCAGTCCCACGCATTACCACTTTGCTAACCGGCCATGAAGCCTATTAAGACTTAGGGGTTAGGAACTAAGCTAAATTTTATATATTTTCAACAAATTTGTTTTTTATTTGCGAACCTATCTATTCCTCTTCGGTAGGTGCTTTGAATTGTTCACGAACGCCTTCCTTGCCGGGAAGCTGTGTAAGGTCAAGTGTTTTAGGGTTGTGGGCAAAAACACGCTCATCGGTTACCATTCCCAAACTTGGTGGAATATTACACTTAGCCAGGCCAACAATCGTTTTAGGACCTTCACGGAACATACCTATAACAACGCGAGGTCTATCAATGAATACCTGCGATCCACGAAGCTCGTCTAGCACTTCACGAGCGCTTCTTGGTTTTGCACCTTTGCTTAAGTGGTGAACCACAATAACCGCTGCATTCTTTTCATGGCAGAATTGCTCAATGGCCTCAAAAAAATGGCTTACAACCGCAGAGTCATCTTCATCGCCTGTTAAATATTTACGTGCCGGGTCAATAACTAGTAAAGGAACCTCAGGCATTTTCCTAAGTCGGGCTAAAAAATCCGCAAACTCTATTTCATCGCCTTTCTGGTTAGTAAAATTAGTGCGCTGGAACATTAACCTTGTAGCGCGTTTTTCTGGATCGAATATCTCGTTACGTGCATTTATTATAGGTGGGCCATCTTCGCCTGAAAAATAAACTATTATACCTTTGCTTAATTTTTTGTTCAAAGGCTGTCCTAGCCAAAGTGGGGTTTCATCATCACGCCAGTCTGTTGCTGCCAGGCAGCATAGCTTATGCGCAAGCGAACTTTTGCCTGTGCCACCCGTACCTGCCATTACCACTATACTACCGCGAGGTATAAGGCCGTGAACTAAAAACTCAAACCCTTCTTTTGCCGATTCTGTTTTCATGGCATCGGGGCCGGTAGCATCAAACAATTCAAAATCGCGAGCACAATATTTGTAGAACTTTAAATTCTCTTCCAGTTTTTTTACGTCGTTGCCGAAACGTTTGTACAGGGTTGCATGGTGATCGTAAGAATCCCAGCAGGTTTTGGCATCTTTAAGCGTTTGAACATCTGTGGTGAAATTTTTTATAACTTCCTGCATGGCCTTGTCGGTTATTTTTTCTTCCAACTTCTCTAACCCAAACAAACTAGATAAACTTGGCATAATATATATACCTGCGTTAGAAAGGTACGATACGCCGCACAACGGGTAATAAGGCCAGTATTCTTCGTTGGTTGTGTCGGCAACATCATATAATTCACGGCAGCCCGGCGCCATACCATCATCGCCTATATCAAGCTTAGTTTTCGAGAAGGCCACTATTTTCAGACCAGATTGTGCATCGCCAGATCGGAACATATATCCACCCGCAGCGTTTAGGCCCTTTATACGTTCCAGCTTATCTGCCGAAAGATTATTTACGCTTAAACAGTTCGCCCAAAAAATGCCCGAGCCTACTTTTTCATATTCGGTTTCGCTCAATTGTTTATGCACCACCGGGTTAAGCAGTAACGGCGTGTTAGGCATTTTGCCTTCGTTATAGTGCTCTTTAAAAAAATCTACCGCCTTATCAATCTCATCCGGGCCGAACCAGAATTTAAGACCCGTTGTTTTCACAGGCCAGATATTCTTTCCCTCAATTGAATACAGGCACATTTTACCATCAAGCCCGGCGCGTTTATGCGCCAGCCATATAAGCTTAAGTTCGTTATGTATTTCGGTGTACAGATCACTCATGTGTTATATGTTAATACCAATTGAACTAAGCTGTCGAGAGAATTAATACTTATATTAATGCTGTTAAATAATTTTTAAAAAATTGTGATAGATACATCAAAATTCACATCGCGTGATGATATAGCCAGCCTAATAAAGCCGGGCGGGGTAGGGGTTGAACTTGGCGTTGCGGAAGGCAAGTTCTCGGAAAAGCTGTTGCGCAAGTCATCACTTTCATTACTTTACAGCATAGATGCATGGGCGGGCGATAGTGGGCACGACGATGAGCAGTATAAAAAAGCACAGCAACTGCTTGGCCCATACAAAGAACGCAGCGTAATAATACGCAAAAAATTCGCCAATGCAGTAGCAGACTTTCCAGATGAACATTTCGATTTTATATATATTGATGGCTACGCTCATACCGGGCAAGAAGAAGGGCAAACCCTGCATGATTGGTATCCCAAGCTAAAAAACGGCGGAATATTCTCTGGTGATGACTACACCGAAAAATACCCAAAAGTTATAGAGCATGTAGATAAATTCGCCGCGGCACACAAATTAAAACTTAACATAATAAAAGACTGGAATTCCCACCATTCCTGGCTAGTAATAAAGCCATGAAAAAAATATTTATACTATTATCACTTTTATTTGCGCCGCAGGCTTTCTCGCACGAAATATATCCTACAAACTCGGCGCAACCTGTTACGCCCGCGAACTCTTCCATAAAAGATAATAAGGCCATAATCACCATATCGCTTGAAAACGACATCTTTGCAGATGAGGATAACAACTACACTAACGGCGTGCGGCTTTCGTATCTTTCTCCCGAGGATAAAATTCCTTACTGGCTTGATAAAACCGCGAACCTTATTCCAATAATAGATACATCCGGCAATAAGCGTTATGGTTTTGAAATAGGCCAGAACATATTCACGCCAGATGATATCAGCCTTCTAAACCCACCAGCTTCTGATCAGCCTTATGCGGGCTGGCTTTATGCAAGCAGTACACTTATATCTGATAATGACGATACGCTTGATACGTTTCAGCTAACTCTTGGAATAGTTGGCCCATCTTCATTGGCCGATGAAACGCAGGATGCGGTCCATCGCTGGATAAGCTATCAGCGCCCGCAAGGCTGGGATAATCAGCTTAAGGATGAACCGGGAATAATACTTTCCTACAACAGAAAATACCGAAACGTTTTTGAAATGAGTCCGTTCGGAATGGGTTTTGATGTTACCCCTAGTGCAGGCTTTAACCTTGGTAACATATATACAAATGCCGATGTGGGTTTAATGGGGCGCTTCGGGCAAGACCTTCCCTCCGATTACGGCCCGCCATTAATTAGCCCTTCAATTTCTGGTTCGCAGTTCTTTGTACCAAACCGAGATTTCGGCTGGTACTTATTCGGCGGCGTTGGGGGCAGGGCAGTTGCACGTAATATATTCCTAGATGGTAGTACGTTCCAAGATAGCGCTTCAGTAGATAAGGAAATTTTCGTGGGCGAGGCTCAAATGGGTTTAGCACTAACATTTGGCGATACCCGCGTTTCATACACACATGTGTTGCGTACCCGCCAGTTCGAAACGCAGCAAAACCCTGATGAATACGGCGCCATAACGGTTTCCGTAAGATTTTGATATAGCAAATAAAACTATTGAAAACCGGCATACTATCGTGCTATAATGAAGCTAACTCCGGGGGGGACCTTAAACCAAAAGTCTATCGCCCGTTTTGTTGAATTTGACTTCGGTCATTAAAACAAACCTAAAGTTTAGTAGGCTGGGGTTTTAGTAATTCTAAGGTTTAAGTATGAAAAAAATAAGCAACGATACAGTTAGAACAAAAGTTTTTGATGCCCTTGGCAAGCACTATTCCTTGGAAGTTCCTTTATACGCTGATTTGCTAGATGTCATCCGGGAATCAAATCAGGCATTTGAAGCTAAAAATCCTGGTGCATTAGAAGCTATGGGACTAACAGAGCAAAGGCTTACTGAAGAAAGGCATGGCGCTATAAGACTTGGCACCCCTAAAGAACTGCAAACATTCAGTGATATATTCAAAATAATGGGTATGCACGCTACTAACTATTATGACTTAACTCCCGAAGGGCATCCTATACACTCCACAGCTTTCCGGCCTATAGCTAAAGATTCTTTAGCGGAGAATCCATCAAGAATGTTTTGCTCACTACTTAGAACAGACCTTCTTCCTGAAGAAATTAGAGATGAAGTAAAAACCTACCTTGAAAGTCGCAAATTATTCTCTAACGAACTACAAGGCCTGATAAAAGACTGGAAAAAGAATAAGGGCTTCACCAACCAGGAGCAGATGGATCAGTTCGCTCAAGAGGTTGTAAAAACACTTACATGGTCTAGCGAATCAAAACTGCCGGCAAGATTATACACAAAATTGAAGGAGTTTAGCGATATTGCCGCAGATATATGCGCAGGCGTTAATATCAACCATTTAACTCCAGTTGCTCTGGATATCGACGATGTTTATAAAAGACTTAATGCAAAGAGTATTTCTACGATAGATTCTATTCAGGGGCCTCCGCTTGAAATCAAAGTATTGTTGAACCAGACTTCCTTTACATCTCAGGCGCGTGGAATAAGAATGGAAGATGAAGGCGGGCAGAAGAAAGAATTTCTGCACAAAACTCAATTTGGTGAAATAGAATCTCGCTGGGTTGCGTTAAAACAGGAAGGCAGAGAACATTACGATAGATGTACAGCAAGAACTTCAGAGTTAATGAACGCAATGCTAGCAGAAGCGGAAATAAGTAAAGGCTCAAAATTAACACCGGCAGAAACATCCGCGATAAAAAGAGAAAACTACAACGGCCTTTTAAAAGAAGCCTTCAAAGATTTTCCTGCTGATGCCGTTAAACCCGGTGAAAACTCTGTGGCATACTATAGATACGAAGCTACAGAAGAAGGCAGAAAGAACAAAGGTAATCTGAAGGGCATGAACTTAGATGAGTTACTTGAAAAAGGCTATGTTAAGGCAACGCAAATAACTTACGAAGACTTTTTACCCGCCAGCGCAGCTAGAATTTTTGATTCCAACCTTGAAAATGTTTTAGGTAAGCTGAATCTTAAATTCGATAGCTTAAAAGAATATAAAGCTTACGAAAGAAAACAGAAGAAAGCGTTTATAAAAGCACTTGGTCATGATGTTATTAATTCATTCGAACTATATTCAGCTGAAGAAGCTAAGAGTAAAAAACAAATGTTCAGCGACCTTGGGTTAAGACCTAGTCCGCTGGAAATAATAAGCCTTAATACACATATTAGAAACGACCCGGCGCTAAAATTACAAATGTCAATGGCAGCGTAGCTCATGAATGCAAGCATGTTACCTGATCTGAAGCACTATTTAAGTAACGAACTGGGCGTGCGCGTGGAAGATGCCACAATTAATAGCAGGCACACAATAATGTGGCGAGGGCCAGAATCTTCTGCAAGCTTTGTTTCCGTTCCTGAAACCACAGAGCAGTTTGAAGCAACTGTTAAAGCGCATATTAAGTATAACATACCATTTGCTCTAATTGCAGGTGGAACTGGTTTGGCAGGGGCGCAACGCGCCCAGGGCGAGCCCTACATAGATATAAGGCTACTTAACCAACTTGAAAAATTAACTTTTAAAGATACTTCCGAACTCAAATTCTCTAAAGTAGACAGAAAACTGAACGATGTAGAGCAGGCCGATAAATGGAGGGATGAACTTTCTGCATTTATTGTGAAGAAAGGTTTTTCTAGCGAAGAAGAAATAGATAAATTTTTTGAAGGCGTAAAATTTAAAGGGCAGGCCGCCGTTGGAATTGGCACAGTTAATCATGTTCTGTCACCTGCAGGCGCATTCCTTCCGTTTGATGCTGGCTCAAATAAAATAGGCAATGCAACACTTGGCGGTGTAACAGCGTTATATAGCGCAGGGGCAGATGTTGGCAGTTTTGGCGCCCCAGCAGATTCTACAACCTATGTAAGAAGTATAAGTGGCAAGGGTAAAGTTTTTGATGAGACCGGCCTTAATGGCAATAAAAGAGATAGGAAGGACAACGAGCCATTCCTTACAAGAGATAAACTTCTTTTTGGCGATAGCGCAATAGGCAGTGAAGGTACATTTAAATTGATAACTGATGTCGAGTTTGTTGCTACGCAAATTCCAAAACAAAGGCATGTATTTATGCTTAGCTTTGATTCCAAGGAAGATGTCATGTCTTTCCGGGAATCGCTAACACAGCAATTTGGTGAGCAGCATATTAGGCAGTTCGAAATAATGAACGATGAAGCCGTAAAAATGGTAAAAGATAAAAAGCCAGATGTTTACAGCAAGGTTTTTGGCAGTAGCGATGTAAGCAATTATTATGTAATGATAGACATAATGGACCAACAAAAATTCGACCCAGAAAATAATATTGGCATGAAAGTTTATGAGCACATCTCTTCTTTAGGCAAGCAAGACGGTATAGATTTCTTTGCTTATGGCGATTTAACAAAAATGAGCGCAGATAAAGATGCGGCACCAACAGCGC
>CAZLZP010000021.1:5031-7853 GCA_964564045.1 uncultured Rickettsiales bacterium | reverse complement strand
ACAATGAGCGAAGTTAGCAAAGGAATTGCTGTAGAATATGCCGTATCCTCAGGCTCAAAAAATAGCGCAGGTAATCCGAATGACTACAAACACATGATAACTTTTGATGTGTGCACGCCAAAAAATACCTACGTAAAATGCATTCAGGAAATTGAAGGTTTATTTGAAAAAGAGTTTGGTAAAAAACCTAAAGAATATGGTCATGGCGTTGTTTATGCAGGGCATATACATTTTCACTCAGAAAAAGACCTCGATTCAGAGTATAAAGAAGGTAAATCTATACGTGGATATCTTACAGAAAAAGTTTACTCTATATTAATGGCAAATGGCGCTTCGTGCTCTTCAGAGCATGGCATAGGTCAGCTTTATGCGCAGGCCTGGATGGATAATGCAAAAACAACCGATATCTCTGAATGGCTTGCAACCTCACTTGCGCACGACCCAAATAATAATTTCCATCCTAGATCTAATGGATTTGATAGATTAATTATAAGGCTAAAAACTGATGTATCCCTTAAAACTCAGGTTATAGGCGCTTGTGGTAGACTAGGATTAGATGACCTCAGAGAATCTTTAATAACTGGAAGGGCTCTTACTAGCCCTACAGAAGGCCTATCAAGATAAAAATGAAGAAAGAATTAAAGATATTATTACCTAAATTCATTAGTCCGCATGAAGAAATTCAACATTCTTCAGCCATACCAATGAGAGAGTCTCCTTTATCACGCAGACCTTTTTTTGAAGAGCTGGAAGTTGAGTGCGGAACAGATATTAGAACCTCAGTGATTGGAGGTGAAGACCTAAAAATAACAATAAGAACTCCCAATACTAGTATAACTCACTCTAGACTTATTGAGCTTGCTGATAAGCACCAAATAAAGGCCGAGGCTGTAATTCCGCATCGTGAAGGCTTGTAATAAAACCTTACCCATTGACAAGTGCCGCGCCAAACAGGTAAACTTTAACTCTAATTAATTAAATCGAAGCACAAAGCTCATGACAAAAAAAATACTCATATTACCCGGAGATGGAATAGGCCCGGAAGTTACCAAAGAAGCCGAAAAGATACTTAACTACATAAATTCCAAAGGCAAAAAATTTGAAATATCGCACGCAGATATCGGCGGTATCGCTATCGATAATCACAGCAACCCGTTCCCTGAAAGCACGGAACAGGCTGCAAAAAAGGCTGATGCAATATTGCTCGGTGCAGTAGGCGGCCCTAAGTGGGATGGCTTAAAATCTGCCAAAAAGCCTGAAAAAGGCTTGCTGGCCATTCGTAAAAGCCTAGAGCTGTTTGCAAACCTGCGTCCGGCTATCGTATTCCCCGAGCTTGCTGATGCTTCCACGCTGAAAACAGATATTGTTTCCGGGCTAGATGTAATGATAGTTCGTGAGCTTACCGGCGGTATTTACTTTGGCTTTCCACGAGGCATTAAAAAACTATGGAATGGTGAACGTAAGGCATGGAACACTGAAGTTTACAAAACTCACGAAGTTATTCGCATCGCAAAAGTAGCTTTCGAGCTAGCTAAAAAGCGCCGCAATAAAGTTTGCTCAGTTGATAAGGCAAACGTGCTTGAAGCGTCTGAACTTTGGCGTCAGGAAGTTATTCGCGAACATCACCACGATCATAACATGGGCGTGGAACTTTCTCATCAGTATGTCGATAACGCGGCAATGCAGCTTGTGCGCAACCCGAAACAATTCGATGTTATAGTTACCAATAATATTTTCGGCGATATACTTTCTGATATTGCGGCGCAGCTTACGGGCTCGCTTGGAATGCTGCCTTCAGCTTCATTGGGTGATAGCAGTAGCAAAAACTGCCACGCCTTGTACGAGCCTATACACGGCTCTGCACCAGATATAGCTGGCAAAAATATCGCAAACCCAATCGCAACTATCCTTTCGCTGGCAATGATGTTCAAATACTCTTTTGAGATGGCAGTTGAATCTGATAAGTTAGAGAAGGCGGTGAAGGCTGTTCTTGCTTCCGGCAAGCGTACTGCCGATATAATGCAGGAAGGCTGCACCAAACTTGGTACCAAGGAGATGGGCGATGCAATATTGGAAGAATTCAAAAAACTTTAACATACTTTTTGTATGTTTGCTGTTAACGGCATGCGTTGATAAATTGCCCGGAACAATCCGTAAAGCCGAAGAACTTACAAGAACGCAGGTTTACGGCTACCGCGCTGATGAATGGAAGCAGATCGAAGATTATTACTTAGCGGGTCAGGCAAATTGCTGCGGGCCTGATAAACGTAATGACGATGTAAAAGCGCTTAATAACTATTGCGAAGCGGCGATGCTTGGTCATAAGGCAAGCCAGATAGAAATTGGCAGGCTTTACATGCACGAAGCAGGGGCGGGGCCTTCAACTACAGTTCCTTTTGATAAAGCAACAGCCCACGCTTATTACAACCTGGCTGCACAAGGTGGCTACACCTACGCAGCAGTAATGGCTGATGGTTTAGCGCCGAAACTTACCGCTGATGAACTGGCTCGTTCTAAGCAATTAGTGGCCGAGTTCCCTGCTATACCTTGCAAGATCACAAGATAACCAAAAATCCCTTGAATTCTGTTATATAGCCAATATATTGCGCCGCATATATAATATTATTTTATGGCACTAATAGTACAAAAATTCGGCGGAACTTCAGTTGGCAACATTGAACGTATCAAGAACGTTGCCCAAAAAGTTAAACGCGAAGTAGATAAAGGCAATCAGGTTGTGGTTGTGGTTTCCGCGATGAGCGGCGATACAAATAAGCTTGTTGCGTTCTGCGAAGGCGTTTCAAACCTTACCACTAAAGAAG
>CAZLZP010000021.1:0-5021 GCA_964564045.1 uncultured Rickettsiales bacterium | reverse complement strand
TGTGGCGCTGGAACTTCAGTCTATCGGCATTCCGGCGAAGTCTATGCTTGGCTGGCAAATTCCAATTATAACCGAGTCCGATTTCTCTAAAGCTCGCATTGAAGAGATAGATACAAAAAGGCTGCTAAAAGAACTAAAAACAAACGTTATTGTTGTTCCTGGTTTTCAGGGCGTAACCGCTGAAGCAGACCCAATGGATAGAAGCGTTACAACACTAGGCCGTGGTGGTTCTGATACATCTGCGGTGGCCATAGCCGCTGCGCTGAAGGCCGATAGATGCGATATATTCACTGATGTTGATGGCGTATATACTTCCGACCCACGCATTGTGCCTAAAGCGCGCAAACTGCGTAAAATTGGCTACGAGGAAGTACTGGAAATGGCATCATTAGGTGCTAAGGTGCTACATTCACGTTGTGTAGAACTGGCAATGAAGTACAAGGTTAGAACTCAGGTTCTATCAAGCTTTGAAGATATTGAAGGAACCGAATTAGTAGAAGAGGAGGAAGTTGTGGAAAGAAGATTGATCACAGGCGTAACTTACAGCAGGAATGATGCTCAGGTTACATTAATAGGCGTAGAAAACGTTCCGGGTGTTGCTGCCCACATATTTGGCCCACTGGCCGATGCCGGTATAAATGTTGATATGATAGTTCAGAACGTATCGAAAGAAGATAAAAAGGCTGATATCACCTTCACCGTAGCGAAATCGGATGTTGCTAAGGCCGAAGAGGCGCTTAGAAAAGCCGGCTTGAAGTTTGATGAATTCTACAAAAACACCGCAGTTGTTAAAGTTTCTGTAATTGGCGTTGGTATGCGTTCGCATGCTGGTATCGCGCAAAAAATGTTTGAAGTTCTTGCTGAAAAAGGCATCAATATTCACGTTATCTCAACCTCAGAAATCAAAATTTCCGTATTGATAGACGAAGAATATATGGAACTTGCAATGCGCAGCCTGCACACAGCTTACGGACTAGACGCCAAATAGTTAGCTTAGCTAAACAACCCGCTAACCGCACTTACCAAACTTCCAACGAACGTGGAAATAACCGCCGTTCCAAGGCTTGCAATTACCAGCCCTACAATAACCAGTACGCCATCACGCGTTAGTATTGAAAGCGATAGTAAAAATATAACGAAGGCGGGTAGGGCGTTACCAAAAGGTATTGGCATTATTATCATTATTGAAAGCGTAAAACAAATTATGGCAATTACCCTTTCGGCAGAGTAGGTAACAAAAATATGCCAGCGCGGTTTTAGAAAGCTCTCCAGCTTTTCCAAATAAGGCATGGCGTAGCTGAACGCCTTTTGCATATCACTGCGTTTGAATTCTCGCCTTGTTAAAAACAATGGCAGCCACGGGGCTTTTAAACCTATCATCCACTGGAAAGTAAGTAATATTAACGGCATTCCCAAAATCAAGGAAAGTCCTGGCGTAGGAATTGGAATTATACATGGCAGCGCAAGCAGCAGCATTAATATGCCGTAAGATCTGTTACCAATGGCATCTCTGAATTCTCCAATGGTTATCGTTTCTTTCGGGTGAGAATCAAGAACAAGGGTTAGTATCTCTGATACTTTCCTGCCGTTCAATTTATCGGCGTTATCCATATTGCTTTGTTCCATAATTCTAGTCTAGCCTATAAACCAGGAACTTCAAATAATTCGTTTCACCAAGAAGTGGGTGAATAGGGTGATCTTTATCGGCGCCGGCCTTTCGCAGCAGTTCAAACCTCCTGCCGGTTTTGCCCAATGCCTTTTCAACAACCTTTTTGAACATATCTGGCCGTGCAAAATAGCTACATGATGAAATGGCGAATAGCCCGCCTTCATCAACCAGGCCACTGCATTTTTTCACCAGTTTTTCGTAGCCTCTTATACCGGCTTCAACATCTTTCTTTATTTTTATAAATGCCGGTGGGTCGGCGTTAACTATATCAAATTTCCTATCTTCATTTATCAGCTCATCAATATGGTCGAAGGCATCGGCCTTGATGAACTTTATATTCTGCGTAACGCTTGATGCCGATGATGATTTTATTTTTTTCAGCTCCATTATGTGCCGCTCGCTGTAGTAGGGCGTGGTATAGCTTTCCTCGGCAAGTTCAAGCGCCAGCTCTGATCTGTCCACAAGCTCAATGTACGTTGCTCCACGTGCGGCTGCAAGCAGGCCAAATCCGCCAGAATGCGCGTACAGATCAAGGAAGCTTTTCCCGGCAGACTTACTGGCAAGGAATTGCCTGTTATCTCTCTGGTCGTAGAACCAGCCGGTTTTCTGCCCCTCGAAAAGGTCAGCAAAGTAGCTTATACCATTCTCACGTACCTCTATTACTTTTGGCATCTCGCCATATAATATCCTTGAAACATCATCAAGGCCTTCTCTGGCCCTGTGCCTACTTCTGCCATCAAGATAAATTCCCTTAAGGCCAAGCAGGTCTATAAGCTCTGGCAACCACAAATTAGAAAGGCTCTGCATTCCTGCGCAATTTATTTGCGCTACGGCATATAGGCCGTAAAGGTCTATAATTAACCCCGGCAGGCCATCACTTTCACCGAAAACAAGCCTGAAGAAGCCGTCATCGAAATGTTTGAATCTTCGTTCAAGGGCTCTTTCAAATTTTTTTCTAAAGAAATTTCTATCTATTGGTTCATTATTTTTTAAGCTTAGTATTCTGCAGGTTATATTGGCATTAGGGTTTATAAAACCAAGGGCAATAAATTTACCTTTTTCGCTAAGCACTCTAACCATCTCGCCAGGTTCGGCCAGCTTCAGGCCCGAGCTAAAGTTGACAATGTCACTTTTATACACCCACGGAAAGCCTTTCAGAATAAGTTCTGCACTCTTTTTAGAAACTAAAATATCAAGCATGTGTACTTTATTATATATACTTGTATTTGTTAGTACAAATAAAAAAGACCAATGAAAAAAGCTTTTAACTATGGCTTTACACTAGTGGAACTGGCAATTGTTCTGGTTATAGTTGCCTTAATGGCAAGTGGCGTACTTGCCGGGCAGCAAATCATTGAGCAAGCTCACCTTAGCAGGTTATCCTCCGACATTAAAAATTATATGAGTGCCGTTGAGATCTTTAAAGCAAAGTATAACGGCTACCCGGGTGATCTATCAAATGCTAGCACGGTTGGGTTAGATAGAGATAAAACAGGCACGCAAAACGTTTCAAAAACAAATTTTAGCAATAATAATGGTGATGGAGATAATCATTTTGAAGGCTATGGCTTTCCTACTTCATACGGAATGTCAGGCGGCGAAGATCTTAACTTCTGGATACATCTTTCTAATGCAGCAGTAATCAAAGCACAGTTTCAGCAAGTTAATGACTGTAATTACTTTAATGCCGGTAACAGATGTACTACTACCGCTGGCGCTGCCTATCCAAAAACATCTATAGGCGGTGGTATAGTAGTAATATTAATGAACAGTCGTCTATATTTTGTAACCGGCGTAGGTGAAAGCCTGCCCCATGGCGCCTTTTTTTCAAAGCATGAAGGTGATTCAAACTCAATATTATCTGAAACGCTTACACCTTACCAAGCATATTTCATTGATAGTAAATTCGACGACGGAAAGCCAAATTCAGGTAAAGCTTATATATACGGCGAGGCAGAAGATGAAGAAGAGGGGGGTTACGGCTATAACGCCCTTTCATCGCCCGAGATAGACCCAAGTCCAGGGACAACTGATTGTTTTGATGAGGGCGCGGAAACTTACAACTTAATCTTAACTACGAAGGTTTGTTCAATTGCAATAAGGTACCATTAGTTTAGCAACTTTCTTACATCTTCAGTTGCAGCAGCTAATATACTTATGGCTTCTTTCTTTTTATTTATATCAAGCTCGTTTTTTTCAATTTGCTTACAATAATCGGCCAGGTCTTCAAACCCAAGGTTCATGGCCGCACCTTTTAGTTCATGAACAGCCTCTTTCCATACCTTCTCAGAATCTGCAGCTGGCAACGAAAAAGAATTATTAAGGGTGGCATTAACCCTGGTGCATGTATCAAGGAACATGCCAAGCAGAACTTTCTTCATATCACTATCAGTACCAACTATCTCTTCAATTCGGCCTATATTAACTTGCATCTTCATATTATTTACCTGTCAAACTATATAATGCAACGGCCGCTGCAACAGATGCGTTCAGGCTTTCTATTTTATCTGTAATATTAATTCTAACTAGCTCATCACAGCGTTCTTTTATAACATCACTAAGGCCTTTGCCTTCTGAACCAACCACCAGAATATATTTTCCGTTCTTGTCTATCTCAGAAATATCTTTTTCGCACTCGCCTTCAAGACCTATAACTTTAAAGCCATATTCCTTCAGTTCATCCAGACGTTTAAATAAGCTGCTTACACGAATGTACGGAATTACCTCCAGCGCACCCACTGAAATTTTTGCGATTGTGGCGTTCTCTTCCGGAGAGCCATTTTCCTGCGTAATAACCGCACCGGCACCAAAAGCTGCGGCACTTCTCATTATGGCGCCAATATTATGCGGGTCAGTAATTTTATCCAAGGCAACTATCAGGTTAAAATCAACAATACTTTCCATTTCCGGCTGTTCTAAAACCTTCACTTCAATAGCAATGCCCTGATGTGTAATTTCTTCCCTTCTGCCCAGCCTGCCTTCAATTTTATCAGGGGAAAGTATCTCCATCTCAATACCCTTCAGCCTTTCCGGTTTTATATTATCTCTAATTATTTTTTCAGCGTTCGGCGTACACAGTATTTTTTTCACCACTCGCTTCGGGTTGTTAAGCGCCATCAACACCGGATGCTTGCCATAAAGCCAGTAACTATCAGATATTTCACGTTTATTGCGGTTATTATACTTGTTCATGGAAGGAATAGTAAATGTATTGTTTTATTTATCCAGTATTTTCTAAATTATTTTTAGGCATCTTCAATATACCTTGCAAAGAGCGAAATCAGCCTGTTGCAAACATGCCTACAAGAACAATTTTAAATTTTATATAATTGCAATACTATCTTTTTATTAC
>CAZLZP010000020.1:0-21380 GCA_964564045.1 uncultured Rickettsiales bacterium | reverse complement strand
TTTGCGTTTTTGCTGTATATCCGAACTCTCAAAAAGCTCTTTTGCCCTAGAAGCCACATTTAGCAAGGCAGAGATACTATCATAGAAATATTCATCGGCATCGTTTATGCTTCTTAGCTCCTCGTTTATTTTAGCCTTTGCATCATTAAACTCATACACTTTTCTGTCGTATTTATCCTGTGTAATACTCTGCTTGATTAATAGGTCTAAAACACGGTCTAGATATTCATTAACTTTATCCTGCTCTTTTCTAAGGCTGGCTATCCTGCTATCCCGATACTCATTTTTCTGCTTATTTGTATCTTTGATATGGTTTTGTATATCTGCGATAAGGGCAGGGCTGAACTTTATATTATCAAAAACGACTTTTACTTGCTCAAATACAGCTTTCTCGGTTAGAGGGTAGCAGGTATCGCAAGGCTTTTTCTGATTGTTAGGCCTTACATAGATATATTTGCCCTTCTTAATTTCGCTTGTGTATCCACAGCTACATTTACTGCAAGTTAGCAAGCCAGCGAATAGGAACTCATTTTTAGAAATTCTAAACTGGCTTCTTTTGAACCTTTTAAGCACTTCTTGGCATTTTATAAAAGTAGCTTCATCAATGAGCTTTTCGTAAATATGATGTTTTTCAATACCTCTAAATTTCATCATGCCAGAATAGAACCTGTTTTTTAGTATGCTGTTAACTGTTGTTTGGCTTATCTTGTTACCTTTTTCAGTTCGTAAGCCCCAGCTATTTGCAAGCCTTGTGATACCCCTTATAGAATGATTGCCTGTTGAGTATTCAACAAACAAACGCCTTACTAGCAAAAATCTATCTGTATCAAAAACTATATTAGATTTATTATCTCTGCCTTTGGTAATGTTTTTATAGCCTAAAGGTGCTTTAGATGGCCACTCGCCATGTTCTACCTTGTAATCTATACTGCGCTTAACATTATCCTTCATTACATCAATGTAGTTTTGCGCCATAACAATTCGCATATTCCACATTAGTTTATCGTTTGATGTAGCGTTTCTGTTTAATATGCTGTTATCGCCAACAAAATGAAGTTCGGCAATATCATCTTCAATAAGTTCATTGATTATAGGGTAGTCTTTAAAGTTCCTTATAAGCCTATCAACCTTATCAGAGATTATAACTATTCTTTCGTTACCTTTTCTACGTTCAGATTTAACAAATTCTAGCACCTCTTGAAATTTTTTACGCTCGGCAATGTTAGAGCTTTCTGTAATTCTGAACTCTTGCAGAATATGAAGCCTTTTAGTAAAGGCATACATTCTGAGCTTTTGGATTTGTGCATCAAGGGAATAACCCTCTTTTTCCTGAGTTAAACTTGAAACTCTGGCAAATATTATGGCTTTCATGCGGCTCTTAACTTATAGCGTTTAATAAATGTAGAATAAGATGGTATAGCGTTTATCTTATCCTTTAAGGTGCGTTTAGCTTCCATAGTTTCATATAAAGCCTGTAAGCGCAGAAAATAGCCCTCAGATAGCCCAAAGAACTTGCACAGCCTTAAATCTGTATCTGCGGTTATACTGCGAGTTCCCTTAACAATTTGATGAATGCGGTTAGCAGGAACTTTCAGGGCTTTCGCTAAAGCGTTTTGGGTTATGCTAAGCTCATCAATGAACTCGTGCTTTAATATCTCGCCTGCGTGCGGATTATGTAATTTTCTTTCAGTCATACTATACCTCCCTTTTACAGCTTTAATGATAATCTACTATTTCAACTTCGGAAGCTTCGTTACCATCCCAGATAAAACATAGACGCCATTGGCCATTTATTCTTATGCTTAACTGGTCTTTTCTATTACCTTTCAGTTTTTCTAAGTGATTGCTTGGCGGGTGTTTAAGGTCATCTAAGTTATTGGCTACTTCTAACTGCCTTAACTTTCTTATAGCCCTGTCCTGTATATCACTCGGAAACTTTTTGGAGTAATAGCCTTCAAAAATCTTCCTAGTTTCTTTGCATTTAAAGCTTTTTATCATATCATTATATCATTTTACGCAGTGCGTATCAAGTAAAATCTTATTTATTGTTTTTATTGGGTAATTTAGCTATTTTTTTAAATTCCTTTCTTAAATCTTTTGAGATTTTAGCACTTATTACAGTACCATCCTCTGTGCCTACCTTAGCTCTTATAAAGAGAAGTTGGAAGGGGCAAATATCCTGAGCTACCTTAGACATTTCAGAGCGCAAGGTTTCTAAATCACTTAAAAAGAATAGTTCTGAATGTTTAGCCTCTATTTTAAAAGGATATACCTTCCTGTTGATAAGGTTTGCGCCAACATAATCTAAAGGAGTTATTAAGAAAGAACCTGACTTAAAGGGAAATTTCCAGCAAAAAAATGCGAACGGTATTCTTACAGGGGTTAATCCTGTATTCGTGATACTAACAGTTAAAAAATGGGGATTGTCCCTCTTAACGCCATCGCCCTGAGTAAAAATCATAATACTTGTATAGGCTTCTATTTTAGATTTTGACGAGCTGCGGGCAAGAAATAGTGAGGCCACTACTGCGGCAAAAGTGCTGACAGCACCGATAGCTTCTATTGTATGCTGATAGTTAGTAAAAAGGGTTTCTATATCACTCATCATTCTTACATCCTTGAGTTTAATTAACTACATAATCTTTCAATTTTAAAGGTCTAAATTCATTCAGGGCAATTTCTACATTAACTATAGCTTTAAACCTAATGTTACTCTCTATCTGTGTTTCTCTGAGTTCTTTAACTATTCTTTGCCATGTTCGGCTGGAAGTGTTCTTTTCAATAACAGCTCTAAAACCTCTAACGCCAACTTTGTTTATAACCGCAAGCGCACCTGATATTTGAAGTGCCTTTGCAGGCGTTAGTTTTTTTGCAGAGCCGTTAAGAAGAACATCTAGTATTATTTCAGGTTCATTTTCAGATAGCGCAGAAACATAAAGGTTTTCGCTGATGCTATTCCAAAAATGTAACAATATCTTTTGTGATATATCATTGCTGAATAGCAGGCCAAATGTCATTTTATTATTTTCGCCAACATCTGATAATATTTTTTTGAGCTTTCGCCTGTTGCCAAGCCTTACTTCCATCCTGATAACTTCAAACGGCTTTTTTACCTGTATTTGCTTAAATATATCAAGCTGGGTTACATTCTCTTTTTCAATAGCCCTTTTTTCACTGATTTTACCTTGTGCTAGGTCTTTCAACTTATCATAAAAAATAACCTCGTAGCTGTTAGCGTGGCATTTTATAGAGTGTCCTTCGTTGCGATAGCTGGTTCTATCTAGGTCTAACCTTTTATTCAGGTTTTGTTTTGAAAGTTCATTAATAACCATAGAGCTTGAGGAATAATCTGTAAGAGGGATATTCTTGGAATAATGAATTGCAGATATTTCAGCGTTAGCCAGTCTTTCATAATCTGTATTAACTCCCATTTCTTTTAGCTTTTTCAGTAAGGTTTCTATTACATCTTCAAAGTTGTTATCTTCCAGCTCATCAAAGTTATTGCCCCTGATTAGTTTTGGCGCTGAAAACTCTATTTTTAAACCTATTGCAAAACCGCCCCTTACATATCTTTTTGTAACTGTTAATCTGGGTTTATAATTGCCTTCTAGCAACTCGGTTTTTGTAGGGTTCTGGTAGCAAGAGAAATTAGCCCTGTTGCCAAGTTTATAGTATGGATGCTGAAATAAACCGATTGTTGAAGGCGAGAATTTTTGATGGTCGGTAATTTCAAACTGGTTTTGGTTAAGCATGATTACCACTGTATCTAACATTACTACTACCTTTGTTCATTACATCTTTAAGCTTTTCAAAAACCGCATCTTCTATAGCTTTGCTTATGGTGCGGTTTATCGGATGGTATATGTGCTGGCTATTATGGCCATAGTTCTTTGTTGGATAGGTTAGCCTGTAACCTGTGCCATCTAGTTTTTCGTGAACGCCGATAGAGCCAAGATATATGCAGTTATTTATAACAACGCTGGCAAAGGCTATCAGGCCATCTTTCGGTTTAACTAATGATATTTGTGTTTCTGTTATCCACATTTTCATTACCTTTGTTTTTAGTTTTTAAAGATTTATCAATTTCAATAAGTGTTTGCATGAAACCAGTTAGATTGAACTCAGCATCTAGCATTTCAGCCTCGCTAATGTCTGGCTGATTGCTTTTTAATAAGTTTCTAAGTTCTGTTAACTCTGGCTTCATGATTGTATTTTGCCAGAGCGGAAGGATATGTGTTTAACAATCGTGAATAATCGTAATCTTGTGGTTTTAGAGAGATAAAAACTGGAAAACAGAGTGTGAATAATAGGCTTTCGTTTTCAAAAACTAGGAATTATCTTTTTGCTGATTTTTTGTGCTTATAATTATCTAAGCTTGCCAAGATTTCATCTGGATTATGTCCAGCATCAATAATATCTTGTTCAGTTAAGTTGTTGCGGAAAGTATATCTATTGTTGCCACTCTTGATAAAAAATAGGTTGGTTATTTTTCTATCAATCTTATCAAGCCCAAAGCCCCTTACTACATCGCTCATAGCTTTTTTTAGAGTTCTTTTTTCGCTTTGCTCGTATTCTTGTTTGCTGATTATTTTATTTTGGTTTTGCATAAAATGTATAAATAAGTCTAGGTTTTCACTCTCGTAGAAACCTTTAAGTTTCAGCTCTTCATTCAATATTACTGTCTTATTTATTTCGTCATAGCTAAGTTTAAGAAGTATCTTGCTTGCAAGTTCCTTACTTATTTCAGTTAATATATCAGTATGGCTTAAAGGGTTTCTAATCCTCATATCAAGGTTATGTCTTTTAATCATAGTATTTAAAACTGCATATATCTTTGCTCTATCAGGAACTGTAACTATTGCAGGCTGGTATATGATGCGCTTTGTTTTTTCTGTGTATGCGCAGATTTGCCTGATATTGATTATCTTAAAATCTTTTTCCAGCTTAAAAAGAACCTTTTGCAAGGTTTCTATAGCAATAATGTTAATCTTGGAATTTTGGTTAAACTGAACCTCCCTTTGCTCATCAGAAGACAGTTCTAGTTCGTCTATTATGTTGTCAAGAACACAAACGATTAAATCCAAAGAACTTGAAGAAGTTGTGGCCATATTTCATTACATCCTTTTCCTGAGTACATCCCTACCTGCCTCATTTATAGTTATTTAATTATTGTAACATAAATATGAATTTTGCGCAAGTATATGAGCTATAAGAAAGAACAGTGAATTAATTAACGAATTATTAACCATTATACACTAAGATTTTTTGGCTATTTTACTGACAACCTTACTTATTGATTTTCAATATTTCTGATTTATAACCATATCAATGAAAATATTTGGCTACATACTTATACTTGCTTTCCTGTTTATGAGCGTTCCGATCTCGTCTGATATGTGTTCGGAAGAAATGGGCATGGAATGTGCTGATATGGCAAATAATAGCGATAGTAATAAGGTTGCTGGCGCCGATTATTGCTTGTGTGTATTTCATCATGTGCAGTTCAACGCAGCAAATAGAGAGTTTGTGCAATTAGAACTTACTTTTTTATCAATAAAATTCATTCTGCCTCAAGATAATATCTTATCTTCTTTAGAGGCCAATGTTCTTCTGCAACCACCTTCTCTTGCTTAATTATAACTAACTGCTTGAGGGCTATAAAGCTCTGCGTTCTTTATTTTTAATTCAAGAGGTTTACAATGATAAAAACTATAAAATCACTCCTTGTGGCTGCCGTTTTCTTATCGGCCATATCAATACCAACTATTAATTCTTATGCGGAAGAAGGGCATGAGGGGCATCAACACTCTGAACCTAACATGACCCCGATACCATATAACGAAAATGATCCACTGGCTAAAAAAGCACTGGAAATAAAGCCAGATGATGTTGTTATGGGTAAAGCAGAAGCACCTGTTACCATAATTGAATATGCATCTTTATCATGCCCTCATTGTGCCATGTTCAGTAAGGATGTTTTCCCTGAGATAAAGGAAAAATACA
The DNA here is from genome assembly GCA_964564045.1 of uncultured Rickettsiales bacterium. Lineage (GTDB taxonomy): Bacteria > Pseudomonadota > Alphaproteobacteria > Rickettsiales > UBA8987 > JAMHZE01. The sequence goes on along the minus strand of CAZLZP010000020.1, from coordinate 15,377 downwards.
TTGATACTGGTAAAGCTAAGTTCATATACAGGCACTTCCCCCTGAACAGGCCAGCGATAGAAGCAGCGATGATAGCAGAATGTTCTGGCAAGATGAGTTATTACAACTCAGTCAAAACATTCTTCACATTGCAGGAGTTCTGGGCTTTCAAGCAGAACAACAATATGAAGCTGAGAGAAATATCTAAAGAGCTTGGTGTTGATTCTGAGCAGTTTGATAAATGTCTGGCAGATAAAGCATTACAGGATAGGTTACTTAGCGGCATGAAGGAAGCCAGCCAAATTCTTAGAGTTGGTGGCACTCCAACATTCTTTATCAATGGCAAAATGCTGAATAAAGCATCACCTGATGATGTAAAACAGGCGATAGAAACGGCATTGAAACAATAAGGAATCTCACATGAAAAAACTAAGATTAATATTGTGGATTTTAGTACCTGTAACTTTCTCTATTTTATTAGGTGCGGTTGCAGTTTACTTGAAATCGCAGGATAAAGCGGGTGCATCAGAAAATATTGTTGCAGTTTCTAAGCCTGTACAGCTAGCTGTTAATAATGATGCCGAAGTAAAAATAGGTGGTAAGTTCAACCTTGTTGACCAGAATGGCGTTGAGGTAACAGAGGATAATTTCAAAGACATATACACAGTTGTGTTCTTTGGGTTTACCAACTGTCCTGATGTATGTCCAACAGGTCTAAGCCAAATAAGCCTTTCATTAAAGGCTTTGGGTGAACATGAGGAAGAGATTTTGCCAGTGTTCATAACTGTTGACCCTGAAAGAGATACGCCAGAGGTATTAAAAAAATATCTTAAAAACTTTGGCGATGATTTTGTAGGGCTTACTGGTTCAAAAGAACAAGCCAAAGCCGTTCAGGATGCTTACAAAATATATTCTCAAAAAATGGAAATGAAGGATGCTCCTGATGGCTACCTTATGGATCACTCTGCTTATATCTATTTTATGGGCAAACAAGGTGAGTATATCATGCACTTCACCAACCAAGACACTCCCGAGAATATAGCAAAGAAAATGAGGCAGTATCTTGATGGTTCTAAACACGAAAAACACAAAAGCCAAGATGGTACTTTTCTAAAATTAAGTTTGGCTTAATAAACATTAACAATGAAAAAGGATATTTATGAATATTAAAACTTTAACTATAATTATAGCAGTATCAGCATTAGTATCTGGCACTGTATCTTATCTGATGGCTGGTAAATCGTTTGCTGGAACATCTAATGTAAAGCAAGAGCTAACACAGCTTATAGAAAACAACCCAGAGCTTATAATTGATAGCTTGAGAAAAGCACAGATGGCAAAAGCACAGCAGGACGAGCAAGAATCTGGTCAGAAGGCAGCTTCGTTAAGGCCGCAGCTTGAAAAAGATGAAAGAGATGGCTGGACAGGTAACAAAGAAGCTGATGTAACGATGGTAGCTTTTATTGATTATAACTGCGGCTATTGCAGAAAATCAGAACCAGATATTGAAAAGCTGTTACAAGAAGATTCCAGCGTAAAATTTGTAATGAAGGATTTTCCTATTTTAGGAGAGTTTTCAGTAGAGAAATCCAAAGCATCTATCGCTATCGCAAGAATAGCACCTGAAAAGTGGTATGAGTTCTATAAAGATATGAACCATGCCAATACTCAAACCGTTGAACAGGTAATTGAACTTGCGCAATCTAAACTTGGTATTGATCCTATCCGCCTTAAAAGCGAGATGGAAAGTGATGATACCAAGAAGAAATTGGCTGATAACCGTTCACTAGGTGAACAACTCTCTATAAGCGGTACGCCAGTTTTTATAATCAATGGCATAATGATACGAGGTGCTGCTGGTTATGATGCGTTTAAATCTGCTGTTGCGAACGCAAGGGCTGGTAAATAAGGTTTTGCAATGATAAGATTTTTTGTTTTTGTTATAGTTGTTACTCTTTCTTTAACCAGTTGCGACATGGCCACCAAAAAGAGTATCTATAATTCAAAAATAAAAGCTGACAGCATCATTGTGGATAAAAGCGAGCATAGCCTATACCTACTAAAAAATGGTAAAGTTATAAGGGATTATAATGCTCGCTTTGGCTTCAATCCAGTTGGCGATAAAGTATATGAAGGCGATGGCAGGACGCCAGAAGGCAAATATCATATAACTCATAAGAACTATAACAGTAAGTATTTTCTATCCCTGCTGGTTTCATATCCTAACGAAGAAGATAGGTTAACTGCGCAAAAAATAGGTAAAAATCCTGGCGGTGCTATCATGGTTCACGGGCAACCAAACGAAGCTGGGTGGCCTGAAAGAATGAAGAATAAAAATAGAGATTGGACATTCGGCTGCATTGCACTCAGTAATAATGATATGGTAAATGTTTACTCTATGGTTACGGTTAACACCCCTATATTAATAAGAAGGTAGTTATGAAAGATTGCTGTGAACGCAAGGGCTTGATAGTTAATAAAAAGTTCAATAATTAACTTTATTTGACTAAAATCAATTTACCCACTAGAAAGTTGTATATATCAATAGGCATTCATATGTTTATATATGAATATTAAACAACAATGGAGTTAGCTATGAAAAAATCTTTAAAAATATTGTTACTATCAACTGTACTTATGTTACCTGTCGTATCTAATGCAGCAGATACTAATAAGGCAAAGCAAGAAGTTAAAGCTGAACAACCAGCGCCTGATGTTGCTGCTTTTGATAAACAGATGGCAGAAGCTCAAAAGAATATGCAAAAAATGCATGAGCAGATGGCTAAAATCAGCGCAACCCAAGACCCGCAAGAAAGACAGAAATTACTTAAAGCACATTTTGAACTAATGCAAACTACTATGCCAATGATGCGTGGTATGATGGGTTCAATGGGATGTCCGATGATGGGCGGTAATATGATGTCTGGTGGCATGATGAAAGGAATGATGGATAATAATAACATGATGAATGGTAATGGCATGATGGACGACCATATGATGGGCTGGAGCCATATGAACGACTATTACTCCAAGCTAACACCTGAACAGATCAAGCAACGCCAGTATATGATGGATAACTATATGGGTATGCAGAACATGATGATGGATAATATGATGCAGCACCAAAACTTGATGATGCAACCTAATATGATGATGCAGCCAACTCAATAGTATTTTCATTATGAAGAAAAATCCTCGCTCTAAGAAGATATCCAAAAATAAAATTCGGGAACTTGCCGATATTATGAAACTGCTTGGAGACATGAATCGGTTGAGGATTGCTATTGTTTGTTTGGAAGAGCCTGTCTGCGTCAGTGATATTGTGAAACAGACGGGTCTTTCCCAATCCCTTGTTAGCCATCACTTGCGACTTATGCGCACAGCAAGACTTCTAAAATCTGAGCGTAGCGGCAAGCAGATTCACTATGTCATAAATGATAGCCACATTCATTGTGTAATGGTGGATATGATAGACCATGTGATGGAAAGTTAAGAATAAAATTATGTCAGATTGTTGTGAAAGTGCCTGCGTTGTTAAAGTGGATGAAAAATATCGCAAGATATTGTGGATAGCATTAGTGCTAAACCTTGCTATGTTCTTCGTTGAGGTAACGGCAGGTTTAAAGGGTAGCTCGGTATCTCTACTTGCTGATGCCATAGATTTCTTTGGAGATTCAGCTAATTATGCCTTGAGCATATTTGTTCTAGGTATGAGTGTTAGAACAAAGGCAAAGGCTTCATTATTCAAAGCTGCCTGCATGGGTATATTTGGTATTTATGTTATAGGTTCGGTTATAACAGGACTGCTAAACAGTAAAATACCAGAAGCCCATGTTATGGGTTTAGTTGGCTTCTTAGCCTTGTTAACCAATGTTTCTGTTGCCCTTATGTTATTCAAATATCGTGATGGCGATAGCAATATGCAATCAGTGTGGCTATGCACCAGAAACGATGCCATAGGTAATATTGCAGTTATGTTAGCTGCTTTAGGCGTATTCGTAACTGATTCAAAACTGCCTGATCTTTTGGTTGCGTCAATTATGGGTATATTAGGTATCACTGCGGCTACTAGAGTAATCAAAAAAGCTAGAAGTGAATTAAAACAGGGTATATAAAAGCTATATGTATTTTGTAATTAAAATATTTACCTCTGCTCTGATAATCGCACTTGTTAGCGAGCTTTCAAAGAAATCTACATTTCTGGCAGCCTTTTTAGTATCATTACCGCTTATATCCATAATTAGCTTTATTTGGATATACCTAGATACTAAAGACCTAAATAGATTATCCCAAATGTCTTACGAAGTGTTCTGGCTGGTAATACCTTCATTAGTATTCTTTCTGGCTTTTCCTTATGCGATAAAGCAAGGTTTGACCTTCTGGCCTTCATTGGGCATTTCAATGCTGATTACCGCTATTTTTTATGGAGTAACTGTTTATCTAGTAAAACTATAATTGCCAAGTTCCCTATATAATAGCAGTGCATCTGTATAATAATGTGTTCGTATAGTGTTCAGGGTTGCCCGCCATTTTTTAATGTTGCAACTTTTCCCCCGATAATAACTATTTTCACCGCACAGGCCTGTTTACATTTGGGTTTGTTGCTATATACACACCATCATATAAAATACGCAGTTGAAATAAACCTTTGAACTCAATAATTTTCAATGTCAAAAACCAGTAAAATCGCCGTTCTAGATATAGCAGGCCGCAAGGTTGTGTGCGTTGTAGCCACTATCAATGGTGATAATATTCCCAAAGTGGTCGGGTTTGGGCATCATATTTCAGAAGGCATTCGTGCCGGCATAATAATCGATATAAAAAAGGCCGAAAAATCCATTCTGGCGGCGCTCAACGCGGCAGAAAAAATGGCTGGAGAAACTATCGAGGAAGCTTACGTGAATATTTCCGGAAGCAGCATAAAATCGCAGCACATAAACATTGAAACAAAAATTTCCGGACATGAAGTTACGCAGAAAGATATTGATCTGATGATAAGCAAGGGCGAGGAACTTTTCGAAAATACCGAAACCGAAATTATCCAGTCGGTGCCGCTTACTTACCGCATAGATGATACTGATGGCATAAAAGATCCTATCGGTATGTTCGGGCAGGTAATTTCAACCAACCTGCATGTTGTTTCGGCTTCAGCAACATCGGTAAAAAATCTTCGCAACCTTCTTGGCAAGTGCCATCTTAACGTGAAAGATTTTGTAGTTTCTTCGTATGCATCTGGTCTTGCTGTTTTAAGCACCGATGAAATGGAAATAGGCGCAACGCTGCTTGATATAGGCGCAAGCAACACATCAATAGCAATATTCGCTGATGGCTACCCGGTATATTTCGATTCGGTTCCTGTAGGTGGCCAGCACATTACGCGTGATATAGCGCTTGGTCTTTCGGTAAGTGTTCCGTTCGCCGAAAGGCTTAAGGTTATTCAGGGTTCGGCCATATCAACCGAGGCGGAAGATATGGATAGAATTGATATCAATGACGAAGAAGATGAAGGTGGCGCGCCGGAAAAATCAGTTACCAAGGCAGAGCTAACTTCAATAATCCGCCCGCGCGTAGAAGAGATACTGGAACTTGCAAAAAGCAACCTGGAAAAATCGGGCCTGTACGGTGTTTCGGGAAATAAAATTGTTATAACAGGCGGCACAAGCCAGTTACAGGGTATAAAAGAAATAAGCAGTTTTATATTCAACAAGCACGCGCGCATTGCCAAGCCGGTTGAAATTGTTGATATGCCAGAATCTGCCAAGGGCCCTTCATTCGCAACCGCAATCGGCATGCTGCTATATGCGGCGAAGCAGCGCGAGAAGGGTGATAGCAGAACAAAATTCAGCCCTATGGATATAGTTTCCAGCGCTAAACAATCGGCAAAAAGCTTCTGGCTGGTTGACTGGTTCAAAAGAAACTTCTAATCTTGCGGCATATGCCGAAATACAAACTTACAGTAGAATATGATGGTACAGATCTGGTGGGCTGGCAAAAGCAGCCCGGGCAGCTATCTGCGCAGGGAATTCTTGAAGATGCCATCTTCGGCCTTTCACAGGAAAGGGTGGAAACTGTTGCTTCCGGCCGCACAGATGCCGGCGTACACGCGCTTGGCCAGGTGGTAAGTTTCGATCTGAACAAAAAGTTCGATATGTACAGCTTGCGTCAGGGAATAAATTTTCACATGCAGAATGGGCCGGTGGTGGTGCTGAACGCTGAAGAGGTGTCTGAAGATTTCTCCGCGCGTTTTTCTGCCACAAAGCGCCACTACAAATATGTTGTACTTAACCGCTCTTCAGTTCCGGTTATCGATAAGAACCGCGTTTGGCATATTGCAAGCCCGCTTGATATTTTCCTTATGGAAGAGGCGGTGGAATATTTTGTCGGCAATCACGATTTTACATCGTTCCGTGCCAGCGAATGCCAGGCGAAGAACCCGGTGAAAACTTTAGACGACATATATATTGAAGAGCATGATTTTGAATTCGGCAGGTATATTTATCTGGAATTTACGGCGAAGTCTTTCCTTCACCACATGGTACGGAATATTGTTGGTACGTTGGTAGATGTTGGTTTGGGTAAAACAAAGCCAGATGCAATACCAGGTATGATCGCCGCAAAAGATAGAACCAAGGCCGGCCCCACCGCTCCGGCCTGCGGCCTGTTCTTCATGGGCGTAGATTATTAGTGATCTTGTAGTTTAATTTCTATCGGGCCTTCGGCGCTGCCGCGAACGAACTGGTCAACATATTCATTACCGCTATTATCAATATCTTTCGGGCTGCCCTGCCAAATTAACTGGCCATTATAAAGCATCGCCATTTTGTCGGCAATTTTGCGTGCGCTGTGCATATCGTGTGTAATGGAAATTGTTGTGGCGTTTAGTTCCTTGCTGCATTTTATTATCAGGTTATTTATCACGTCACTCATTATCGGGTCTAGGCCGGTTGTTGGTTCGTCAAAGAAAATAATTTCAGGATTGGTGGCAATGGCGCGGGCTAATGCGATACGTTTTTGCATACCTCCGGAAAGCTCTGCCGGGAAAAGATCGGCTATTTCCTTGCCCATACCCACCTGCATTATCTTCTTTAACGCTACTTCGCGGGCTTCATCACGGGCCATACCTTCGGCATATATCAACCCAAAGGCGACATTTTCCCATATGGGCAGGCTGTCGAACAATGCTCCACCCTGAAACAGGTAGCCGAACTTATGCATTATATCATTTCTGCGTTTTGAGGATATATTAGAGGTCTCTTCGCCGTCTATTTTTATGCTACCTTTTTCGGCCTTCATTAACCCTATTATCGTTTTGATTAATACCGATTTTCCGCAGCCAGAACCGCCAATAACAACAAGCGATTCTCCCGGCATTAAAGAAAAACTAACGCCTTGCAGAACTTTTTTCTGTCCGAAAGATTTATATACGTCTGTTAGTTCAATCTTGGGTTGTGTTTGCATAAAATTACCATTTCGTTTTTGCTTTGGTGTCAAATTTATAGTATATATAATCTATAATATATTCTTAATGAATTTGTAACAATTTTGTGATATAGTAGCTCTGAGGGTGTATAGATACTTGAGAAAGGCGGTTTAACAAGCTTTCAAGAGGTGGAAAAAGATATGTCTCAGGTTGAGAACATAGCCCTGATAAGAAAAAACCTAAGAACTGGCAGCAGCGAAGATAGAGTACTGCTTACCGATAGCGATACCGAAACTATCCATTTTAATAAGAACTCTGTTCTTGATGATCCAAACACATCCCCTGAAATAACCAAAAACCAGATAGAAGCCCTTGATAGAATTCTGTACGATAACAGGGTAAAATACTCTGGAAACACCGAGTATAGCAGCCTATATGATAGGAACCACCCTGATCTGGATGTAGATTTTATCGATAAGGGTAAAATTGTTGTAAGGGTTATGGATAAGCACAATTTCTACGAAACCGAGGCAATGCCGGAAGAATATCTTAATGAAGCTCCGGTTGGCCTTTTGACAAAACTTTGGATACATATTTCAAAAGCAGCGAAAGAATAGCTATTCCTGCGGCAAGTATCAAAGGCACTTTATTCCCATTTTTACTATAGTAAGTTTCTTCCGCTATATTTTTGGGAAGTTTTGTATCTATAACTCCTTCCTCATTCAGCTTAATGTAATTCAATATTCTTCCCATTCCATCAATAACGGCTGAAACACCGGTGTTGGCAGAGCGAATAACCGGTAAACCTTCTTCTATGGCGCGCATTCTTGCGGCATCTAAATGCTGATAAGGTCCTGATGAATTTCCAAACCAGGCATCGTTGGTAACGTTCAATATCCATTCAGGTTTGTTAGGATTTTTCTTATCAACCACCATTCCAGGAAATATAACCTCGTAACATATCAAAGGTGAAAAAGCTGGCGAGTTGGCAAGTTTTATAGTTTTAGGGCCATCGCCTTTGTTGAAATCGCCTATGCCGTTAGCAAGCTTATTAACAAAAGGCAGTAATTTTCTAAGCGGAACATATTCACCAAATGGTACAAGATGCGCTTTATCATAATGATTGGTTTCCAAATTCCCTTCTGAATCTACGAACTGAACGGAGTTAAATATCTTTCTGTTCACCATCCAGCCCTCTTGTCGTACAGAGCCTAAAATTAAATATGCGCTGTAAGGAATTATATCTGCAATCTCGGTCATGAACTCGTGATCATCAGCCAGGTTGGTTGTAACCGAAGCTTCTGGCCACACTATAAGATCAGGCACGTAGTCTGCATCCTTGCCATCTGAAAGTGTTAAATTGTAGAATTTGAATAAATGGTCACCAATACGAAGTGGATCGAACTTTTCTTTCTGAGGAATATTTGGCTGAACTATCCGGATATTTATTTTTTCAAATTCACTTTTATTTATATCTATCCTTCTGCTTCCAAGGTTAGAAAGCTGCACAAGCAATAATATTATTGGAATTAAGTAATACAAAGAAAGGCTGTATTTATAAATTGGTGCGCGCGTGCTGTTCTTTATATATCTTGCCGCAAAGTGTGGTGAGCAGAATAATATTATCGCTATCAGGCTTAATCCGTACACACTTATATAACTGGCAGTTTGTGCGATGGTAAGTTTTGTAAGAAATACGTATCCGGTCAGGTTCCACGGAAATCCAGTGAATAGATAGCTTCTAGCCATTTCTGCAAGTGTCCACATGGAAGCGAAGAAAAGAATCCTGTTTATTTTCTTGAAGTTAAATTTGTATGTCAGCCAGCAAACGGCGCCCACATATAAAGAAAGATAAGCAGGTATAACGCTTACAGTAAAGGGTATCATCCAGGCGAATTTTTCCGGCTCCACCAGCATGGAATAAGAAATCCAGTAAAGTCCGGAAACATGATGCGCGAATGCGAATAGAAAACCGTACCAGAATGCTTTTTTAGGTGAGTTCAGCGAATCAAGAATAAGCAGTAATCCGGTAAAGCTTATGAACCCCGCAGCAAATAAATGAAACGGCGCAAAACAAAGGGTGTATAAAATTCCCAGTACTATGGTAATAAAAATTTTCATAGGACTTAGTAGACTACTATGTCATCGATAAGAAATTCAACCGTTTCCGTGCCATTCCAGATGTTTTTGCGTATTTTTCCAAGGATTGATGCATTTTTCATTAAAGATGCCTCAATTTTATCGCCAACATCCGTTCCCACGCAGTTAAAACATATACCTTTAATGGTTGAAGAATTTTTTGCCAAACCGGTTTCCGATATAAAGCACTGCATGTGTTTTTCGCCGACTATTTTGGTTTTTACCAGTTTTACATCTTCTATTATTACGGTGGGTTCGCTATTGCCATTACCGAACGGCGCTAGTTTTTCCATCTCGTTCGCCAGTTCAATATTCATCGAGGAAACTTTCAGGGCAAGATCGGCCTCTATAGAATTATCGTTGGAAAATTCAGTGTAAGGCTTCTCAAACTGCTGACAAAGAAAGTCATAAAGATCATGAATCAACTCTTTTTTAACGGTGAATCCGGCTGCGGCCTTATGCCCGCCACCTGCAAGTAACAGCCCTGAATTTCTGGCGTTAACTACGGCAGAGCCGAAATCTATTCCTTTAACGCTTCTTGCGGAAGCCCTGCCTTCATCACCGGAAATTGCAATTACCGCAGTTGGTTTATTGAACATTTCTTTTATTCTTCCGGCTACAATTCCTATCACGCCCGGGTGCCATTTTTCCGAGTAAACCATAATAAGCGGGTTAGATTTATAATTCTGTTTTTCTGCCTGCTTAACTGCTTCTTCAATTATCTTTTTTTCAATATCCTGTCTTTCCTTATTAAGTCTTTCAAGGGTTTCTACCGACTCCTTGATAAAATTCTCATCGCCAGATGAAAGAACTTTTGCACCAAGCGAGCAATCGCCAATTCTGCCTGCGGCATTAATTCTGGGGCCAATTATAAACCCTAACGAATAAGCGTCTGGTTTTCTGTTCAGGGCGGCCTTGTCGCAAATTGCGCTAATACCAAGGTTCTTTCTGTTGGCCAGTATTTTCAGTCCTTGCGAAACTATTGCGCGGTTCAAGCCGGTTAGCGTCATTACATCACAAACGGTTCCAAGCGCTGCAAGATCAAGCAGTGAGAAAAGATCAGGCTCAGCAATATTACTGAAAAAACCTGCTTCTCTTAGTTTTCTGTTTAGTGCTACCAGTAACAAAAAGCTAACGCCGCTGGCGCATAAATTATTCAAACCAGATGTACAATCCAGCCTGTTCGGGTTAACAATTGCAACCGCTTCCGGGTAGGTAGATTCACTTAAATGGTGATCTATCACCACCACATCAAGCCCTATCTTTTTGGCTTCACCGATGGGTTCGAACGCAGTAACGCCGCAATCAACGGTAATAGCAAGTTTAACGCCGGAATTATATAATCCCTTTAATGCCTCGGTATTAACCCCGTAACCTTCCTTCATTCTATCTGGAATATAGATAACCGGTTCAACAGCTATTGCCTTAAAATATCTTGTAAGTATCGCGGTAGCAGAAGCGCCATCAACATCATAATCGCCGTATATCGCTACTTTTTCCTTAGCTTTAATAGCAGCGCGCACCCTTTCTACAGCTTTTTCCATATCAATTAAACTATGGGGTTCTGGTAGGAAGGTTTTTATTTTAGGGTCTAGAAAATCTGGTATCTCGTCGATCAAAACACTTTTCTGGAAAAGCAACTTCGCCAGCAGGTTAGAAATGCCATACTTCTGCTGCGCCGTTGTAACATAGCCTTCATTACTTTCGGCAATTTTCCAGTATTTGCCTTTGGCAGATAATATATTGTGGAATTTATTCATTTGTCGCTGTAAGTTAATTACAGAAACATAGAGCAAAATATGGAAATTAAAAGAAAAGGTTTGATGCTTATTTTATCTTCTCCTTCCGGAGCAGGTAAAACAACAATTTCAAAACGCCTGCTCGATATGGAGCAGGGTATTTCAATGTCGGTTTCGGCAACCACCCGCCCTATGCGTAAGGGTGAGTTTGATGGCAAAGATTATTACTTCGTATCGCATGATAAATTTCAGGATATGGTAAGTAAGGGCGAATTCCTTGAACATGCCCACGTGTTTGGTAATAATTATGGCACGCCGGCAAAAGCAGTTGCTGAAAAACTTGCCGAAGGTACCGATGTTCTATTCGATATCGACTGGCAGGGTACAATGCAGCTTAAGGAAAAATGCAAGCCTGATGTAGTTTCAATTTTTATATTGCCGCCTTCAATGAAAGAGCTTGAAACGCGGTTAAGGCAGCGCGCGCAAGATGACGAAAAAGTTATTGCCGAAAGAATGAACAAGGCCGCGCATGAAATTTCACACTGGGGAATATACGATTATATTCTGGTTAATGACAATATCGATGAAGCGGTAACAAAGGTTATTCACATTCTGCGCGCTGAACGTGCCCGCAAAAAACGCCTTACAGGCCTTGAAGGCTTTGTTAGCAGGCTGGTATAATAAATGTTAGCTTTAAATTTAAAAAACAAACTGCTGATCGATTTCTTTTCTGCCTTAAGGGTTCAGCGCAGGGTTATATTTGCAATCTACACTAAAGAATTAAGGGCAAGGTTCGGACAATATAACTGGGGTTTGTTATGGGCCCTGCTGGAACCGATCGCACACGTTACTGTATTCAGCCTGTTATTCTATTTTAAATCCAAGGGCTCTGGGGCGATAGAATACCCAATATTCGTAATGCTTGGTATTCTGCCGTGGTTATTGTTTAAAAATATAATCAGGCGTTCTGTTACCGCTATCTCTGCCAATAGGGGGCTTTTTTGCTATCCTGGTGTAAAACCGATAGATGCTATTCTGGGTCGTGTATTCCTCGAGATAAATGTTTTTATATTTGTAGCTTTCACGTTAAGTCTTATTTTTTACTTTCTTGGTTTTCATGTTCTGTACGAGAATTTCCTTAAATTCATTCTGGCTACATTCCTGTTGATAGTTATGGCATTGGGTTTTGGCATAATATTTGCCGTGCTCGATAGCTACTATAATGCCGCTCAAAAAATTCTTACCATGAGTTTCCGTCCTTTGTATTTCGCTTCAGGAATATTTTTTCCCATAACCATAATACCGGAACCTTACCGCACATATTTTCTTTATAATCCTTTGACGCAGGCAATATTACTTATGCGTAATGCTTATAACGAAGATTACGATGCTGCCTATGTAAACCCTTACTATCTGGCCTTTTTTGCGTTCACTGTTTTTGCTATCGGAATTTTTTACTACTCGCTTCACTGGAAGAATATAGTTGAGGAAAGCCACTGATGATAAGGCTGGAGAATATAACAAAATATTTTGAGCATAAAGGTAGCAAAAAGCTTATCTTTGAAAATGCCTCGTGCGAAATTCCATCTGGCCAGAATGTTGTAGTTCTTGGCAAAGATGGTTCGGGCAAGTCTGTTCTTACAAACATGATAGCCGGAGTTTCATTCCCTGATCAAGGAAACATAATAGTTGATGAAACTCACTCCTGGCCGGTTGGATATAAAAGCTCCATTGTCCAGAATTTAACAGCGCGCGAAAATGTAGAGCTTGTTACCATGCTTTTGCAGGCCGGCAAGGCTGAAAGAAAAAGGATCCATGAATTCGTTCAGGAATTCACTGAAATTGGTAAATATTACGATGTTGCGGTTAAAACCTATGCAAAATCAATGCGTTCGCGCTTAAGCTTTGCAATATGCTTCGCTTTCGAGTTCGATACCTACCTGCTGGATGATTTTAACTTTTCGTCCGATTCGCTTCTGGCAGATAAAGCCTGGGATTTTATCAATAATAATCGGCCAAACAGCAGGCTTATACTGGCCAGCAAGAACCTTAATTTCATTAAAGAGCACTGTGATTCTGCGCTGGTTATTAACAATAATAAGCTACATTTCTTTGAAAATATCGATACTGCTGTTGAAGAATGTAAAAAAATGTTTAAGAATCCAGGGGATATTTTCCTTGATGATGGAAATAATGATAGTGGTGAGTAGAATATGATGAATATTTTAAAGAAAAAAGACCTTAAGGCGCTGAAGCTTAATGCCGAAGGCATTCTGTTGGTTTTGTTGTTGTTTATTATATCTTACTTTTCATTCATTCAGGCAGATAGATACGTTAGTATAGCGAAAATAATAGTTAACCAGTCGCAGCCGATAGAATCTGGGGCATCATCAAATTTTGCAACTTCAATAGCTGGTCAGCGTAGCAGAAGCGAAGATATGCAGCTGATAATCGAATATATAAAATCCATTGAAATGGTGGAATATCTTGATTACTCGATAGACCTCAAAAGAATTTATTCCAGCAAAAGGGGTGATGTTCTATCGCGTCTTTCTAAAAATGCCGATAAGGACGAACTTTACCATTTCTATCTTAAACATATAAAAGTAAAAACCTCACCTGATAACTCTATTATCATCGTTGAAGTGCAATCTTTCGATGATGAAGCTTCTCGCAAGATACTTGAAATAATCATCAGAAGATCGGAAGAATTCATCAACAAAATATTTCATGATGTAGCCAAAGAACAGGTAGATTTCATCAAGAACGAAGTTCTTGCGAAGGAAAAACGTATATTAGAACTTGAAAAGAAAATCCGTGCTGATGAAAGAAAAGCGCAATCTACCGATTCTAAACTGGAAAATAACAGCCTGAGGCGCAAGCTTGAATTCGCTATTCTTGCCCACAAGGAATCACTTGAATCGCTTGAAAAAGTTCGCATGGAAAGCGCGCAGAACCTTAAGAAGCTTATACTTATAACCGGCCCTACCACGGAAAAAGATGCTACGTACCCTAAGCGTACATATAATATACTATTATTTTTATCGATATTTAGCCTTGTTTATTTAATAGGCCGTTCTACATACATAACGGTTGTAACCCATAAGCAGGCACGATAAAATGATAATCGGCAAAAGCAAAAATAACGTAGTGAAGGTTGGCAAGAATGTAAGCATCTCTAACTCGCTTCCGTTCGTTCTTATTTCTGGCCCGTGCCAAATTGAAAGCCGTGATCACGCGCTGATGACATGCGAAAAACTTGTAAAAATTACCGATAAACTAAAAATACCGTTCATCTATAAAAGCTCGTACGATAAGGCAAACCGCACTTCTTTAAGCGGCAAGCGTGGTGCTGGCCTTGAAAGTTCCCTGCCGATATTCGAAGAAGTAAAAAAGCAATTCGGCTGCCCGGTGCTAACTGATATCCACAATGAAGAGCAGGCAAAAATAGCCGCCGAAGTGGTAGATGTTATACAAATTCCAGCGTTCCTTTGCCGCCAGACAGATCTTCTGATAACAGCCGCAAAAACCGGTAAGGTGGTGAATGTTAAAAAGGGCCAGTTCCTTGCTCCGTGGGATATGAAAAATGTTGTGGAAAAAATTACCAGCAGCGGTAACAACAACGTGCTTGTTACAGATAGAGGAACAAGTTTTGGCTACAATACACTGGTTACAGATTTCCGCGGCTTCCCAATTATGGCGGAACAAACAGGCATGCCGGTTATTATTGATGCCACCCATTCGGTGCAGCAACCAGGCGGGCAGGGCGGTTCAAGCGGTGGCCAGCGCCAGTTTGTTGAAACACTAGCGCGCGCGGCAATAGCTGTTGGCGTTGCCGGTGTGTTCATGGAATCTCACCAAGATCCCGACCACGCGCCTTCTGATGGCCCATGCATGGTTAAACTTTCCGATATCGAAGAGCTTCTAAAAACCCTGCAAGAGTTTGATATTGTTTCTAAATCGAAGCTAAAAAGCTAGCTATTTCAATTAGTTAAAATCACAACTCTATTAACGATTTATTAACCTTTTCGTGGTATAATCATTTTAGGTATCACATGGGGAAAAAGCCAAAATATAATATCGAATGCAATCTCCAATAT
>CAZLZP010000019.1:15718-21687 GCA_964564045.1 uncultured Rickettsiales bacterium | reverse complement strand
AAGTGGCCGCCAATGGCCATTACTTCACCAACCGATTTCATCGCCGAGCCTAAAAGTGGAGGCTCAGAGGTAAATTTCTCGAATGTGAATCTTGGTATTTTTATTACTACATAATCAATAGTAGGCTCGAACGATGCCGGTGTAACCTTAGTGCAATCATTCATAATTTCATCAAGCGTGTAGCCAACTGCAAGCTTTGCCGCAACCTTGGCGATAGGGAAGCCGGTAGCCTTGGAAGCCAGTGCCGAAGAGCGCGATACGCGCGGGTTCATTTCAATAACAACAATGCGCCCGGTTTTCGGGTCAACACCGAACTGTACGTTACTGCCGCCTGTTTCAACGCCAATTTCACGCAGTACCGCGCAAGAGTAATCTCTCATACGCTGATATTCTTTATCGGTAAGTGTAAGGGCAGGGGCAACGGTAATAGAATCTCCGGTATGTACGCCCATTGGGTCAACGTTTTCTATCGAGCATATTATTATACAGTTATCGGCCTTGTCGCGAATAACTTCCATTTCGTATTCTTTCCAGCCAAGCAGAGATTCATCAACAAGAACCTGGTTTGTTGGGCTTTCATGCAGGCCGTTCTTAACTATCTTTTCGTATTCTTCCAGTGTGTTTGCTACACCGCCGCCGCTTCCGCCAAGTGTAAACGAAGGGCGAATGATAGCCGGCAAACCAATGGTTTTAATGGCAATAGCCGCTTCTTCCCAGCTATTTACAATCGCATTGCGCGGAACTTCAAGGCCAATTCTTGCCATTGCTTCATTGAATAGCTTTCTGTTCTCGGCCTTTTCAATGGCATCCGGCTGAGCGCCGATTAATTTTACACCGTGCTTATCAAGAATTCCTAATTTGTGTAACGCCAGAGAAGCATTAAGCGCTGTTTGCCCGCCCATAGTTGGCAGTATGGCATCTGGCCTTTCTTTGATGATAATTTTTTCAATGAATTCAGGGGTGATAGGTTCAATATAAGTGGCATCCGCAACGTTCGGGTCTGTCATTATTGTTGCCGGGTTACTATCGATTTTATGTCTGTTCTTTTCGGCACTTTTCAAATCTCCCAAATTTGCATAAGGCAAATTGGTGAAATTAATAACCTTCTCCCGCTAATTTTCAAGAACAATTTTCAATAAAAAAAATAAATCTTTGTTCACCCCCTTCCGGGTGGTTTTTTTGTCTCGTACAATTAGCTAGCAACTAAAAACCAAAAACTGAGAAAAACATGCCATCAGATAAAACATTGAACTTAGAATTGCCGTATATTTACACTAATCAGGCGCAGAAGGAGGTTTCGGTAAACGAGGCTCTTACCATACTAGATTCCGTATGGAACACGGGCGCAATTTCAAAGGCGCTTGCTACTCCGCCGGGTTCACCTGCCGTGGGAGACCTTTATATAATAGCGGCTTCACCAACGGGTGCATGGGCGGGCAAAGCGAATTACGTTACATATTATAATAATGGCTGGCGTTTTGTTGCGCCGAAAGAAGGCCTTCGCCTTTGGGTAAACAATGAAGACCTTATATATGTGTATAACGGCACGGCGTGGGTTCAGGCGGAAGGTATTCCAACGCAAGTTTCTTTGCTTGGTATCAACGCCACGGCAGATGCAACAAATAAACTCGCGGTGGCAAGTGCCGCTGTATTGTTTAATCATAACGGCGCTGGCACACAGGTAAAACTGAACAAGAACACCAGCGCAGATACAGCTTCATTCCTGTATCAGGATAATTTTTCCGGCCGTGCGGAAATCGGGCTTACAGGTGATGATGATTTTCATTTCAAGGTTTCGCCAGATGGCACAACCTGGAACGATTCCATAATAATAGATAAAACTACCGGCAACGTAAGTTTAAATTCTCATAAAATTACCAACCTTACAGACCCAACCTCTGCGCAAGATGCAGCAACCAAAGCCTATGTCGATTCTGTCGGTGGCGGCGGGGGAGGTGTAAGCGATGGCGATAAGGGCGATATAACAGTTTCAGGCTCTGGCGCTACATGGACCATAGATAATAACGCCATAACCACGGCAAAAATTAATAACGATGCGGTAACTTACGCAAAAATTCAGAACGTTTCAGCCGCCGATAAAATTCTTGGGCGCAGTACGGCTGGCGCGGGTGATGTTGAAGAGATAACATGCACGGCAGCGGGCAGGGCGCTACTAGATGATGCCGATGCCACAGCGCAAAGAACAACGCTTGGTTTAGGTACAGCGGCAACGCAGGCATCAACAGCGTTTGCGGCAGCTACGCATACTCATGCGGCTTCCGATGTAACCTCCGGCACATTTGCCGATGCGCGAATTGCGGCAAGTAACGTAACCCAACACCAGTCATCTCTTTCAATAGCTTCATCTCAGGTAACTGGCACAAAAACCAGCAGCTATGTTTCCGATTTTACTGCGGCCGTACAGGCAATAAGCAACGGATGGGGTAAAAATTTGGCATTACATTACAATTCAACAATCAGTTATTAACAAAAAGGAGAAAATAAAATGACAGCAAATACAAACCCAATATTCGGCAGAACACCTCAGGTAGAATGGGGTGGTGCGGCCATAACGGCGGCAAACACTGCAAAAGATGGTACGGGCACAGTTACAACTGTGTTCACGGCAGATGCCACAGAAGGAAGCTTTCTGCAGAAAATAGTAGCAAGGGCGGCGGGCACGAACGTGGCTTCGGTTCTTCGTGTGTTCATCAATAATGGTTCAACGAATGCCACGGCCGCAAATAATACTCTGTTCACCGAAATAACTTTACCGGCAACAACATTATCAGAAGTATCTTCTTTGGTTCCCTTAGAGATACCAATGAACATAGGTCTGCCCGCTGGTTATAACATTAATGTGGTGATAGGCACAGCAGTTGCTGCTGGGTACTATGTTTCAGCTGTAGGGAGCAAATACTAATGAGATACATTAAAATAGAATTTACCAAAGGACTGCAATGCCAGGCATATCAAGAGGTGGATGCTGAAGGTATTGTAGTGAATTACAAAGATATGAACGGGAATATTCTTGAGCTGCCGCTTGATTGTGAGAGTTCGGTTCTTGAAGATTCTCCGGAACTTCCAGAATGGGGGATAGAATAATGTTAGATATTTTAGGATTACCAAGAACTCAGGGCGCAGATATTCAGGAATATTATCTTGCGGGCAACCCCAATTTTCAATTATGGCGTAAACCGAAAGGCTGTTCGTGGATATACATGTTTGTAATAGGCGCTGGTGGTGCAGGCGGCAACGGTTTTACCGGAGCGGCTGGTACAGCTCGTGGTGGTGGTGGTGGCGGCGGATCTGGCAGTATAGCCAGGTTAATGCTTCCTGCTATTTTTCTTCCAGATCTTTTATATGTAAGGGCTGGTTTTGGTGCTACCGCTGGAGGCTCAAGCAGTGGTAGCTATGTATCTGTTGCACCATCAGCTGCTGTTGGTGATATGATTTTAATTGGAAATAGCGGTGGTAACGGAGGTAATGGAACTGCAGCCGCAGGCGGTGCTGCTGGTACGGCCGCTACTGGTGCTGTTAATACCAGCAACATGCTTGGTAATTACGGAACGTTTACATCGGTGGCAGGTGTGGCGGGTGGTGCAGGTGGTGCACACACCGGTGCTGCCGGAACTGCAACAGCTATACTTTCAGGAGCTATTGTTACTGGTGGCGCTGGTGGTGGTGGTACTCCAGTTGCCAATACAAACTTTGCTGGTGGTTCTGTTACCGCAGCAGGAAGCATAGCAACCTCAAGTGTAGCTGGTGGAGCAGCAGGAGGCGGGCGAGGCGCTGATGGTTACCGGATTTCAAAACCACTTATAATGGCGGCTGGTGCAGGAGGTGGCACGAATGGCGCTGCTGGCACAGGTGGTAACGGCGGAGAAGGAGCTATTGGCTGCGGTGGTGGCGGCGGAGGAGCTGGCGTTACGGGCGGCACAGGTGGTAAAGCTGGTAACGGTTATGTAATGATAATGGCTTGGTAGGGTTTATCTTGTTAGAACCTTTCCAGTACTTGTAGCAATAGAATCAGTTAACTGTAGATGCGAAGTATCCGGAGTTGATTTAGTTACCAGATCAGCTCTAACATATTTTATACCGTCTATCTCTATTGTATCAGGTTTTGCCTCTTTAATTGGTATAGGTGCTTCTGCAGGTGGTTGATCTTTAAATTTTTCAGGGTTTTTGGACCGTGAATAAAATATAGCTCCTATGGTCCCACCTATAACAACTACAGCGAATCCAACAAGTCTTCTCATCGATCTTCTGTAGTCTCTGTTATCTCTTTCATTAATTTTGTCAAAAGAAGCGTATAGAGCATCCCTATCAAAAGAAGTTGCTGTGGATTTAAATAGCTCTTTAATGTCCTGAATTTTTGTGTGAGCGCCAAAAGTATCTTTAACGAATTGCGCTTCAATAAAATCGCCGTAGGTTTTTCTATCTTCAGCAGTCATGTATTTTAAATTCTTTTCAAGCTGTACTTTTATCTTATCAAACAGAGGTTTTGCTTCTTGCTCTGTTCTAGCTACAAGATCGATTATGTCTGGTTCTTTGTAGTGTAATTCATTAATTATAGACGATCTTAAATGGTCTAATTTCTCTAGGTGATTATCGCATCCTTTTAGAACCTTATCCGTGTACTCGCTGTATGTTCTTGGCCATCTATCGCCTTTATATCCTGACCTTACCAGTTCACATACAAGGTTAAATTTTAAGCTAATTTCATTTGAAGGATATTCAATACCGCAGTTTTGTAGTATTCCCCTACCTTCTTCATTCCATATCGATAATAATTTTCGTGGGTCAGTAGCTGCATCTTTAACGAACTGCGCAACATGAACTCGGCCATTTTCTTTAGCGTTCTTTTCAAAAAGATACGGGTCAAGTATTGGTGTGCCAGTAATAGGATCTGCAAGGAAATTATTACTACTGCCGAACATTCCGCCGCCATAATTCACGGTCTTTATATCAGCTAGATATGTAATTATCTCGCCTTTAACGAATACTGAAAATAAACTAGCTTTTGGCATTATCCCCCCGAATTAATCCACAAAATAATACATAAAAATTACAAATAGTAAAGCGTTTATAGATAGATGGCCGTATCTAAAGTTGGTTTAATATCAATGTATTAGGGAGGGTTACTTATCGTAATAATAAACCGCTTCGTTGGGTTTTATTTTTCCGGTAGCTCTTCTGTATTGTTCATCAAGCAGATCTGCATCGAGTGAATTTGGATACAGCTTGTGAGTTTTTTGTTGCAGGCTGTCTCTTTTTTCTTCAACGCGGGAAAGTTCAGATTGTAACTTTTCCAGTTTTGCCTGTTGTTTGAAATAGCTTATCAAGCCATTCTGGCCGCTAACAAGATGGTAGGCAAAATAGAAAAAGAAAAACGTGAAAGCGAAGGTTTTTAGCGCCTGACGCGAGTAAGTTTTGAATTTGTTTATGTTGATAGCAACGGCCATTTTGTCTGAATAATTATTTAAAACAGGTGCTTATTATACCTGCTTTTAAAAAAATCTCAAGATGGAATTAGTTATAAATGCAACTCTGCATCTTTTAAACCCTTAAGGTCGCCAACATGCAGCCATAAATTATCGTGCACTAGCCCGCCAATTCTCTTCTTTGCAGAAAGTTCAGTAAAAACTTCTGAAAGCGAAAATATTTTTTTTCCGGAATATTTTTTCAGCACTTCGGTATTTATTATTTGCAGTCCGGAATAAATGAACGGCTTATCATTTTCTTTTATTATCAGTTCGGTACCTTCAAAATTAAAATTTCCCGCGCCTTCGTAGCCAACTGCTTTTTCCTTTTCTGAAAGTAGCATGAACAGATCGTGTTTTTCGGCGTTCCAGTTTTTTGCAAGGCGGAGCAGGGGGTTGGCAACATATTTAAAAATAACATCGCTGTTCAGTGTAAATATCGGTTCGTAATTTATCCATTCCATTGCGTTCATTAACCCGCCGCCG
>CAZLZP010000019.1:9233-15708 GCA_964564045.1 uncultured Rickettsiales bacterium | reverse complement strand
TTCGCTTTCGCGGAATATTTTTATATTTACGCCGCTTTCTAAATACTTTTGTACGTGGCCTTCAATTTGCTCTGGCAGATAAAAAGTATTTATGGCGATATCTTTTATACCTGCTTTAACCACCATATCTATCGAGTAATCTAGCAGATGTTTACCAGCTACTTTAATTAATGGCTTCGGTGTGGAATCAGTTAAAGGGCGCATTCTGGTGCCAAGCCCAGCCGCGAATATAAATGCCTTATTTGGTTTTATAGATTGCATTCTTTTTCCAGAAACTCTCTAAGCTCTTTTAAACTTTCGTGTTGAAGATCTTGCTTTAAATACCCCTTCACTCTTGGTATAAGCGGCAGATAAACTTCCTTGCCATCACGAACTTTTAGCCTGCTAAAGATGCCGATTATCTTCAAATTGCGTTGAGCCCCTAGTATGTGATAATCATTCATAAATTCTGAACTCTGTATTCTATTTCCTGTACTCTGTAAAAAATATTCAATCATTTTTGATTGGATATTTTTACTAACATCTCTTCTGGCGTCTTCCAGTAGCGAAACCAGGTCGTACGCAACGTTTCCGTGTAATGCATCCTGAAAATCCAGCAGGCCAACCTTCTTAACGCCAATGCGATCTTCCAGTAGCATTAGGTTATCGGCATGGTAATCGCGCAGTACCATAACATCGTTCGGCAATTTTAACTTATCTAAAGTTGCATTTACCAGCCTTGTATACTCTGCTGCAATTTTATTTTTCTTTTCATCGCTTACTTTTTCAAAAAGCGGAAGATACCAATCTACAAAAAGCATTGCTTCCTGTAGTAGCTTCTCGCGCGAATATTCGGCTATATCGAATTTCTGTTTGTTTTTGTATATATGTGCAATTGCATCAACTGCAAGTTTGTAAAGTTCCTCTTCACGCTGAGGAGTTTCTTTAAAGATATGATTAAACTTTTTATTGCCCAAATCCTCAAGCAGTAAAAAACCATCATCAACATTCTTTGCGACTATCTTTGGTGCTGAAAGGCCAAGCAGCAGTAACAACTCATCAACCAATATGAAGGGCTTTATGTCTTCTTTCTCGGGCGGGGCATCCATTAATATAAGCTCGCCACCATCAATGCGTATCCTTTCATATCTGCGGAAAGATGCGTCACCAGGAATACTTATTCTTTCGTATCTCTTCAATCCTGCTTTCTTCAAAAAAGCTTCGATCTGCGAATCTCTATTTATCATAACTATGTACCATAGGGTCACTATTTAGAAAAAACAGCGGTATTAAAGCAAGAAAAAACTTGTTTTTCTTGTGTAACCCTACTGATTTTTTAAAATTACTGTCATGTTCGGTATTACCAGAAAAATGCTGACCCCGTTCTTTGCTGTTCTGATAGCGCTAATTGGGGTTGTTGGTTTGGTTGGGCTTGCAAGCTATAACCCTTTCGATCCCTCGTGGGATTTTAAAACCGATTCGCCTGCGCAAAATCTGGCTGGTGGCGCGGGTGCGAATTTAGGTTCGGCGCTGCTTAGCTTTGTTGGTTATGGTGGTTATTATCTTAGCTTCGTACTATTCATATGGGGTTTAAAATTACTAAGGCAGTCGTTCCGTCCAACCGCCAGGGAAGAAATGCCATGGTTCAAAGGCGGTTACGCAAAAATATTTTTCCTTATAATATCGCTTATATTTTTAACAGGAGCTCTTGCTTCTATCGATGATCTTCGCAAAATACCTGAAGCATGGGCAACAAACTCTCATGGCGGGCATATAGGTTTATTTTTAAAGCAGGAAATATCTCCTGTAATAGGTTATCCTGTGTTCATTGGGGTTTTTGCTTTTTTCGGCGTTATTACCGGGCTAATAGCACTAGGCGTTTCCATCTCTACCTGGCTTAAGCTTGCCTTAATAAGCTACTCGCTTATAGCCGCAACGCTGATACTTATTTTTTCTAAAACGGTGGGTTTTATCAAATTAATCAGAAAGCTTATTGGAAGGGAAGCTAAGGAAGAAATTCTGAAGCAGGAAAAAACCGAAGCTAAAACCAAGAAGCCTCGTAAAATTGTAAACTCAGAAAAATCGAAAAAGCAGGAATCTAAACAGGCATCGTTTGATCTGGAAATGAGTGGAGATTTTCAACTGCCGCCCCTTTCTCTGCTGGAACTGCCTGATGATTCAAAAGCAAAACGTCCTTCTGAAACGTCTCTTTCCGCCAACGCAGAAATGCTAGAGAAGGTTCTTGATGATTTTGGAGTGAAAGGAAAAATAATCGAAGTTCAGCCTGGTCCGGTGGTTACGTTATACTCGTTCGAGCCTGCACCTGGTACAAAATCTTCCCGTGTTATCGGCCTGGCAGATGATATCGCCCGCTCTATGACATCTACCTCTGCGCGTATCTCTGTAATTTCGGGTGTTAACGCCATAGGTATAGAGCTTCCGAATTCATACCGTGAAAAGGTTTATTTGAAAGAGCTTATGCTCGATAACGAATTCAAAAAAACCAAAGCGGCGCTTCCGCTTATTCTCGGCAAAGATATCTCTGGCAAGTCGGTGATAATAGATCTTGCGCGCACGCCGCACCTGCTTGTGGCTGGTACTACCGGTTCTGGTAAATCGGTTGGGTTGAACGCCATGATACTTTCGCTACTTTACAAATTCTCGCCTGATGAATGCAAGTTCATCATGATAGATCCTAAAATGCTCGAACTTTCAGTGTATCAGGATATTCCTCACCTGTTAACTCCTGTAGTAACTGAGCCCCAGAAGGCGATAGTTGCGCTGAAATGGATAGTGAAGGAAATGGAGAACCGCTATCGCTTAATGTCTAACCTGGCGGTGCGTAACCTGGAAGGCTACAACGAAAAGATCATGGATGCTGTTAAGGCCGGCAAGGTGTTAACGCGCACAGTTCAAACCGGTTATGATGTAGATACTGGCCGTCCGGAAATGGAAGAAGTTCCGCTGGATATGAAAAAAATGCCGTTCATCGTGGTGATAGTAGATGAAATGGCAGACCTGATGATGGTTGGCGGCAAAGAGATTGAAATATCAATTCAGCGCCTGGCGCAAATGGCGCGTGCTGCCGGTATTCACGTTATACTTGCAACGCAGCGTCCAAGCGTGGATGTTATTACCGGTGTTATTAAAGCCAACTTCCCTTCACGCATATCGTTCCAGGTTACTTCTAAAATAGATTCCCGAACAATTCTGGGTGAGCAGGGCGGCGAGCAGCTTCTTGGTATGGGTGATATGCTATACATGGCCTCTGGTTCTAAAATAACGCGTGTGCATGGCCCGTTCGTGGCGGACGATGAAGTTAGGCAGGTGGGCGCATATTTACGCAAGCAGGGCAAGCCGAACTATATTGAAGAAGTTACAATTGGTGACGACGACGAAATGATGCTGGCCCTTGGCGGCGGTGATGGGCTTGATGATATGTACCAGCAGGCGGTTCAGGTTGTTCTGCGCGATAAGAAAGTTTCCACATCATACATTCAGCGTGTATTTAAAATTGGTTATAACCGTGCAGCGAACATAATAGACCAAATGGAACAGCAGGGCATAATCTCCGCGCCTGATCATGTTGGCAGAAGACAAATTTTGCACGGGAAATAACTACTTCAACAACATCTGCCCTAAATAAGTGAACATTGGAATGTAAACTATCATTGTAAGCGGGAAGGTGATGCACAGCGAAAGCGTTATGTAATAGGCGGGGTTTGCTTCCGGTAGAGCAATTTTCATCGCCGCTGGAACCGCAATATACGAAGCCGAAGCGCCAAGTATCGCCAGTATTATTGTATCGCCGGGCGTAAAGCCAAGTATCATTGCAATAGGGAAGGTAATAAGGCCCAAAACTATTGGCATGTAAACGCCGAACGCTGCAAGTTTCCACGAGAAGTTATTAACCTTTTTAACTTCTTTAGCTGCCAGTAATCCAAGTTCCAGAAGGAATAGGCACAGAATGCCGTTGAAAGGATCTATCAGGTAAGGCTTAACTTTTGCCATGCCCTCAGGGTTTGCTGTTGCACCAATTATCATGCCGCCTAAAAGTAGGAATACAGAGCCATTAAGGAAAACCTCCTGTAGAACTTTTTTAGAAAGTAATTTTGTTTTCTTTTCATGAGGTAGCCTTACGCTTCTTTGCGCAAGCATTAACCCGCCAAGTATCGCAGGAAACTCCATAACGGCCAGTAACGTTACCGCGTAGCCTTCCACGTGAACGCCTCTGTCGCGCAGGTAGGTTAGCGCGAACGAGAACGTTACCGCCGAAACCGAACCGTAGTGTGCCGATATGGCTGCCGCATCCAGTCTTGTTATCTCTGTTGTTTTGCGCAGAATCCAGTAGCACAAGTAGGGCGTTAAAAAACTTAAAGCTATTGCCGTAGCAAGCAAAAGCGCTATTTCAGAATAGGCCGCTTGGGTGTGGGCTATCTCAATTCCACCCTTCATACCAATGGCCAGCATCAAGTATATTGAAAGTGATTTTGTTAAAGCTTCTGGAAGTTCCAGATCCGATTTAAAGAACCCGGCCAGCAAGCCAAGAATGAATAACTGAATGAAAGGCGAGGTGAGTATCTGAATTAAAATTTCCATGAATTTCCAGTTTTGTTATTTACTGGAGGCAATTATTTAAATTACCTGATAAAAATAATCAACTTCTAATTTAAATTAAAACCCGGCTTTAATTGCTAGTGTGCAAACTTTTTGTGTGGCGCTAAAATTATAATCTGAATCTATAACCGGGGCTGAACCAAAGCATTCTTCAATAGCGAGAGTCGCTCCGGTAGTGTTGTCTGATAAAAGCGTGTTATCATTATATCCCTGTATTGCCTTAACTGAACCTTTGTATATTTTTCCATCATCAATTTTAGTATCTAGCCCATAAGCCTCTTGCGCTGTAAGGTTATTAGCAGCAAGAGAGGATTCTGATGAAATATCGCCATTTTCAAATCTTGCTGGGTTTAAATCTCCAATTCCAAGCACGAAGTGCAACCCTATAGCATAATCAAAAGTAGGAAACATAATGGCATGCTGATCGCCGATATTACTTAAAACTATCAACCCATTGCCAATTTGCGTTGCCGGTAAATTCACGCCTGGTTCTGTTTCGCAATTTATTGCTCCACCTGGACTGCAATTGTAATTTTGTGTGAAGGTTTCTTTTATCAGTCTGGTGTTTGAAAGCATCATCCAGAAATTTGCTAATTCACCTCCAAAGCCAGGGGTTCCAGCGTTGGAACTATTTTGATTGTAGTAATTCAAAATCCTATCGTTATTTCCATAACCAGAGGTTGAAACCATATTATCAGGCAATGCTAAATTCCTAACCTCCTCTTCTTCCTCACACAGATCAGGGTATGTGCGGCAACTAACTTCCTCGCCAGTACATAGATCGGGATATCTAGTGCAATTTACCTCGTCGTGCCTACAATAAGCAGGTGTTGCTTCACAGTCCACAGCATTACTTCCACATACATCTGGGTAGATCCTGCAATTTATAGAACCTCTGCACAAATCTGGGTAGGTATCGCAATCAACCTCACCACGACTACAATAATCAGGCGTTCTATCGCACATTACGGTAATTTCTGCTTCACCTGCGCTTGTACCAATAGCATCCATAGGTCTGTCAAGGCCGAACTCTTCCGCTGTATTAATATCCCCCGGCAACCCGTTATATATGCTTTGGAATGTAACAACGGCAATATTGTAGCTTCTTATTTGGTTTGCGGTATTTACTATCTTGGCCTGTTTAACAAGGCCTTGTCCGGCAAGTGCGCCAACAACCACAAGCGAAACGATTACCATTACGATCATCATCTCTATCAATGTAAAGCCTTTTTTCATACCATGTTTATTGTAACCTAAAATTGCATTGAAATCATGCGGTAAGTATCAGCAAATATTCAAATTTAGCTATAATTTTATTGAAAAAAGAAGCCTTAAAATCAAGCCTATATAACCCCGAAGCACCACATCATAACGGCTTTTTGAACGTGCAGGCGGTTTTCGGCTTCGTCATAAACAACCGAATTTTTGCCGTCGATTATATCAGCCGTAACTTCTTCACCGCGATGCGCAGGCAGGCAGTGAAGGAAAATGAAGTTTTCTTTAGCGTGTTTCACTAATTCTTTATTCACCTGATAAGGTTTTAGCGCCTTCTTCTTTTTATCGGTTTCAATTTCATCGCCCATAGAAACCCAGGTATCTGTAGTAATAACATCAGCGCCTTTTGCTGCATCTGTCGGGCTTTCGAAATATTTTACATTTGCACTTTCAGTTATTTCGCTGGCATATTTTTTAGGTGTAGATATGCGGAATTCAAAGCCAAGCTTCTCTGCTGCGTGCATCCAGCTGCGACAAACATTGTTCACATCGCCGAACCATGCAATAACTTTGCCTTCAATTGCGCCTAAATGTTCTTCAATGGCCATAACATCAGCCATTATCTGGCAAGGGTGGCTGTAATCGGTAAGGCCGTTTATAACAG
>CAZLZP010000019.1:0-9223 GCA_964564045.1 uncultured Rickettsiales bacterium | reverse complement strand
AACCATCATGGCTGAATGTACGTATCATTATCATATCGCAATAGCGTGAAAGTACATTTGCAGTATCAATAATAGGTTCACCGCGACCAATTTGTGATTCTTTGCTGGAAATTATTATTGCGCTGCCGCCAAGCTGATTAATACCAACTTCAAACGAAACGCGTGTGCGGGTTGAATTCTTTTCAAATATCATGGCAAGCTGTTTGCCTTCCAGATATTTTTTATGGCCGCCCTTATTAAGTTCGTGCTTTAATTCCTTTGCAACCTTCAGAATATTGCGCAGGCAAGATTTATCTACATCACTGATATCTAAAAAATCGCGTGTGCACTGAATTTTTTTCATACTCTTCAAAGCTGCATTTGCCATATAATAACTCCTTCCCACAAAATGGGGAAGGGTGATTATTACACCTGAATATCGGTAATATCAACAGAATAGTGTATTAATTACAGCGTTTTGAAGTAGCTATCAATAATTTCAACGCCTTCAAGGGCTTGCGCCTTGGTTAAAACCAGCGGCGGCACCAAGCGGAAAACGTTATCTGCGGCGTAAACCGTTAATAACCCGCGCTCGCGCAGGGCTTCAACCACAGCCTTAGATTCATATTTTTCGTTCAGTTTAATGCCAAGCATTAAGCCCTTACCGCGCACATCAACAATTATATCGCTGTACTTACTTTGCAGGTTTTTTAGGTTTGTCATTAGTGCTTCGCCAACATCAACCACGCCATCTAAAAAGCCCGGGGCTAACATAATATCCATAACCGCATGGCCAACAGCAACACCCAGCGGGTTACCAGCATATGTTGAAC
This sequence comes from uncultured Rickettsiales bacterium, assembly GCA_964564045.1. GTDB lineage: Bacteria > Pseudomonadota > Alphaproteobacteria > Rickettsiales > UBA8987 > JAMHZE01. Next base: position 8,411 of record CAZLZP010000019.1, on the reverse strand, counting down.
CGTGCGAACCAACGCCCATTGTATCGCCAACTTTTTTGGTGCATAGGCACGCGCCTAAAGGGAAGCCGCCGCCAATACCTTTGGCAGAAGAAGTTATATCTGGGTAAACACCAGCCCATTCATGGCTGAAGAATTTGCCCGTACGACCCATGCCGCATTGTACGCCATCAAACATTAACAGCAGGCCGTTATCATCAGCTAATTTACGCAGGCCTTGCAAAAATTCGGTTGAAGCAGGGCGTATGCCGCCTTCACCTTGAATAGGCTCTATTAAAATACCGCCGGTATCAGGGCCTATCGCCGCTTTTACCGCGTTTAAATCGCCCCATGCAACCTGGTCGAAGCCATCAGCAGCTGGTTCAAAGCCTTTCATCAGCTTTTCTTTCTTCGCCGCAGATATACAGCCCAAAGTACGGCCATGGAACGCGCCTTCAAACGTTATTATGCGGAATTTGTTTGGGTTGCCTGTTTCGTCATGATATTTACGTATCATTTTCATGCCGCATTCAACCGCTTCCGCGCCGGAATTGCACAGGAACGCGTAATGAGCGAATTTGCTGGCCGTTGTTATACGTTCACACAGTTCTTCAAGGCGATCTATTTTATATAAGTTAGAAACGTGCCATAGTTTGCCAGCCTGGGTTTGTAACGCTTTCACCAGGTGAGGGTGGCAGTGACCCATAGAAACAACGGCAATACCCGCCGAGAAATCAAGGTAACGGCGACCGTCAAAATCGTACAAATAAACACCTTCTCCGCGTTCAAAGCTGTATTTAGAAGGAGCGTAAACTGGCAATAAATGTGGCATTTCTTTCCTTTTGTTCTTTAAATTCCGTAGTTTTCCTCTATATAATCCCATACATTTTAAATGCAATAAATAATGAACAGATTTTCTGCACATAAACCAAATTCTGAAACCCGTGTTGTAGTAGCGATGAGCGGCGGGGTAGATAGCTCTGTTTGCGCGGCGCTGATGCAGGAAGAAGGCTACGAGGTTATCGGAATTACGCTGCAACTGTACGATCATGGTGCAATGGTGGGTAAAAAGAACGCCTGCTGCGCCGGGCAAGATATTGAAGATGCCCGCCGTGTGTGTGAAAAAATTGGTATTCCGCATTACGTTTTAAATTACGAATCTATCTTCAAAGAATCGGTGATGGAAGAATTCGCCGATAGCTACATGCGTGGTGAAACCCCAATTCCATGTGTGCGCTGTAACCAGTCTGTTAAATTCCGTGATCTCTTCAAAGTGGCGAAAGACCTTAGCGCCGATGCACTTGTTACCGGCCATTATATTCGCCGTGTGGAAGGCAAAAGCGGGCCAGAGCTTCACAACGCCATAGATGCCGGAAAGGACCAAAGCTATTTCCTTTTCGCAACCACTAAAGACCAACTTTCATTTATACATTTCCCACTGGGAGATTTCACTAAGGAAGAAACGCGCAAACATGCCGAACGTTTTAATTTGCCCGTAGCCTCAAAGCCCGATTCGCAAGATATCTGCTTTGTACCAAACGGCAATTATGCTTCGGTGGTAACCAAACTTCGCCCCGGCGCGCTTGACCCAGGCGAGATAGTAGATGTAACCGGCAAAGTTATCGGCAAGCATGATGGCATAATAAATTTCACTCGTGGCCAGCGTAAGGGCATTGGGGGTGGGTTTGAAAAGCCAATGTATGTTATAAATGTTAACCCAGAAACAAAGCAGGTTACTGTTGGTGGTGAAGAACACTTATTCGAGAAAAGTTTAGAGATAAAAGAGCTGAACTGGCTAGGTGAGGGCGTAACCGTTCCCGCTGATGGGCTAGATGTTGAAGTAAAACTCCGCTCGCTTTCTACCCGCAAAAAGGCGAAAATAAAGCCTGCTAACAATAATAAATATCAGGTTGCGCTTTTAGAAAACGAACGCGCTATAACTCGCGGCCAGGCTTGTGTGTTATATTCCGGAACCCGCGTTTTGGGCGGCGGTTGGATAGTTTAGTCGGTAATCTGCGCAGAGCCTCTTGGGAAGTGCTGAGATATATTCAGTTCAGTAAATGCTTTCAGATAATCTTTTAATTTATCAGTATAAGATTTGATATTGTTCTTTGTCGTCGGGTCGTTGATTTTCTGCTCCGGCCCTTTATCTATGAGTTCGATAATAGTGGTTGGATGATTTTCAAGTATTTGTTGATGAGTTAAGCCGCTCTCAGCTCTGTCCCTTGGTTTTTTGAAACCATCTTGCACATCGTAAACTGCCTGTCTGAAAGTTTCTAACATTTCTGAAATTGTTCCAAGGTATCTATGGGCTGCCATTGCTTCGTAGAATGGCTCTTCTATTTTATCAAATCCAAAACGCCTTATATGTTTCTTTAATTCTTCTGGATGATCTCCAGCTAGAAACTCTTTAGATGCTTCAATTGCTTCTTGCAGGAAGCTATTTTTGATACGCAACATTAGTCTAAGAAGCTCGCCGTTGGTCTCTCTAAAGGGCCTTAAATTAGGCTCCTCTCTATGAAAAGCTTCTAACGTATTAGTAATGGTAGTACCAATATATTTGTCTAAAGGAGTGTTGGCGGTTGTAAACGCTGTTCGTACATCGCCATAAAGTTTTTTATGAGTATTCTCCCAGAACCCTTGTAGAATTTCTTTTGAATCAGTCATTATCCCCTCATTAAGCCAACATCCTACCCCAAAAACTTCCTGATGACAAAGCAAAAAACATGGCTAAACTCTGAATTCTTAAACAAAAATGGGTTTAAAATGAAAAAAGTTTCCTTCCTCACACTTGTACTTGTACTATTCACTTGTACTACTTCCAAAGCCGATACCGTTACAAACCTTACCATTTACGGTAATTCGCCGCAAACATGGAGCATGCCGTACTACTACATGCCTAACTCGAACGTTCCGGGTTATGCGGTGGTTTCGTTCGCGCGTCAGGCGGGTTTTGTTGCGGGCATGAACGAGGTTACGGTTTCAAACGTGCCAGATGAAATAGACCCATCAACAATAATGGTGAAAAATCTGGGTAAAAGCCTGCAAATAGTGGAGCAGAACTACATTTCTTCCAAACTTACCCAGGGCGACCTGATAAAAAAGAACATCGGCAGGGAAATTGAAGTTGAAAAATACACAGGCGATGGCGTGGTTACAATTAAAGGTATACTGCTAGATTCATCTTCCGGGCTTATAATAAAAGATGGTGAAAAGCTGCGTTTGGTTTCCGATTATTCTTCGGTTATAGTGCCTGATGAAAATAATTCATCAGCCGGTAACTCTATAAAATGGCTGATAAGCAGCACTTCTGCCAGTGATGCTATTTTTGAATATTCGTACAGGTCTTCGGGCATTACGTGGTCTACCAGCTATAATGTATACCTAGATGGCAAAGGAACAGAAGTAATGGCTCGTATTGAAGGCTGGGCCAATTTGCTTAACTCTACCACGGCTAACATAAAAGATACCAATCTGAAACTTATTGCGGGTGATGTAGCGCAAGAAGGCGGCGGGCGTGGTTATGGCGGCGCAGTGCCAATGATGGCTAAGGCTTCAATGGATATGGCGGTGGCAGAATCGGCGCCTAATATGCAGCAGGAAAAATTCTCTGATTACCACATGTATACTATTGATAGAAAAGTTTCACTTCCATCATCTTCATCTAAAAAGGTGAAGCTGTTCGCTGATAAGGAAGGCATTCTGGCGAAGCGTAAATATATATATGATGTTGCGCAAAGTGGCGATAATTCGGTTAAGTCTGTAGTTACTTTCACTAACGATGAAAAAAGCCGTTTGGGCATACCGCTTCCTGGTGGTAAATATCGTGTGTTTGAAAAAGATACATCTGGTGCCTTCGAGCAGGTGGGCGAAGCTACCCAGCAACATAAGGCAGAAGGTGAGAAAGTTGAACTAACCATCGGAAATGCATTCGATTTAAAAGCTAACCGTACTCAGGTAGATACCGAGCAAGACCAGCTTCGTCACCGCGGTAAATATCAGGTAGATGTGGAAATTGAAAGCGCGCTGGAAGACGAGGTAGATGTAATAGTGAAGGAGCCTATTTACCAGCAGAACTGGCAGATTGTTGATGCCAACTATTCATACAAAAAAATAAACGCCAATTTGGTTGAATTTACCGTTCACGCCAAGCCAAAGGCCAAAACCAAACTGCAATTCATGGTGCAGTATAGCTGGTAGATGAATGAAAAATTTTCGGGATAAAAGCCAGCAGCGCGCACTGTTAGAATTTTTGGCAATTCTTACCTCTGTAGGATTTGTTTCTTATTTATTATTCAAGCACATTTATGCTGCGGTCATTTGGCCTTATATGGGGGACTGGAATCCTATTCCTTCTACAAAAGCAACTATAGCTTGGGCGATTACATTTTATGTAATGATAAAGCCATCTTTTAAGTCTTTTAAGAAAAAATACGGCGAAGAATATAAGCGTTCTTTCTGGTGCGGTATCCCGATTTTTATTGGAGTAAATTATTTTTTCTGGATTGAGGTGCAGGTGTTTATTTTTCCGTTTGTTCTTGCTTACCACATATTAATTTTACTGAATTCAAAATATAATATTGTTCTGTTCAAAAACTGGAGCAGTTATCGTAAAAAGATTTTTATAGTGGGTCTTATAATATTTTATCTCCAGACCCAATTCCTTGTCTTCCAGCCTTATATAACTAAACTTACATATCTGAAGCACAATCCTACAGCAATTATCCTGTTAGAACTTCCGTATAAGAAATACAGCTTATACTGGGCGGCTCAAATGTCTATTAACACGTGTAATAAAGGCATGCTAAGGTACGTGATCTCCAAGAAAAGCTTTAGAACTAAAACTATGAGAATGACTCCTAATTTATTTAAAGATACACTAAGCTTCAACTGTCCCGGTGGTACAGAAATAATAAATAAGCTATATCCCAATATTCTAAACAAGCCGGAGATACTGGAAACCTCAGATGAAGAATGGGATGAGATAGAGAAAGAGGCTGAACAAGAAAGATTCCCGATACAAGACCTAATTGTAAAAAAAGATATAGAAGCTATTAAGAAACTTGTGAATGACCCTTCGTATAGCCCTAGCCACTGCGAACTTAGGAATATCTACAATCTCATGTTTTTAGGTCAATATAAATATGCTCGAGAGTATTTCCCTGAAAAACTTAAACAAAAACTCTCAGGTGAAAATATAAAGAAAAGTGCCAAGATATGTTGGGATAATGAAGGTGGGCCTCAAAAGATAGTGGAAGAAAAGGTAGAATATCCTATCGAAAGATACATTAGAGCAAAGAATATTCAAAACATTAAATTGATAGTTGGTAAGGAAAACTATTCACCTACACCATGTGAGTTGAGGAATATTTATGAACTAGTTTCAACATCTTCATATTCGTATGCTTTGGAATATTTCCCAGAAAGGGTAAAAAGGCAGCTAACTTCTGAAGCTATAAAAAAAATAGTGCCGCTATGTAATCCTAACAAAGAGGTGATAGACTCACTTTTAGAAGATAACAATTGGCAGGATATTGGCCCAGAAAACAACTTCCCAAGGCCAAATGATAAATATAAAATATTCAATCTTTGGTAGTCCAAAGGCTAATAATACCCTGAAATATAAGCCAAAAAATAAAATATCTATCAATTTACGATTTTTTAACTATTTTGTGCTATATTATTAAAAGAACCAAAGAACCTTAGAACCAAGGAACTTAAGAAAAATTTCCCTAGTTCTTTAGTTCACTGGTTCCTTAGTTCAAAATTTTATGAAAGTGTCAAACGTACAGAACATAAACAACATCGAAACTTCCGTGCTGGAAATATGCAAGCGCGCGAAGGCGGCTTCGCACGAACTCGCGAATACTTCCACCGAGCAGAAGAACAAGGCGTTGCTTGAAATGGCAAATGCAATTTCTGATGCTACGCACACAATACTGGAAGCGAACGAGCGCGATGTTGCGGAAGCGAAAAAGAGCGGTACTTCTGCCGCGTTCATCGATAGGTTAACGCTTGATGCAAAACGCATCGGCGCAATAATTCAAAGCCTGCGCGAAGTGGCAGACCTGCCAGACCCGGTAGGTAAGGAACTTGCCCGCTGGCAGCGCCCTAATGGTTTAGATATTACCCGTGTTGCATGCCCAATTGGCGTTATCGGAATTATTTACGAATCTCGCCCGAATGTTACGGCAGATGCCGGGTCGCTTTGCCTGAAATCGGGTAATGCGGCGATACTTCGCGGCGGCTCGGAAAGTTTTTATTCATCTTCAGCAATTGCATATTGTTTGCAGCAGGGCTTGGCTGCGGCAGGCATAACGAAAGATGCAATTCAGCTTATTCCGTTCAAAGAGCGTGAAGCGGTTTCGGCCATGCTGAAAGCGAACCAGTATATTGATGTTATAGTACCTCGCGGTGGCAAGGGGCTGATACAAAAAGTTATCGAGGAAAGCCGTATACCATTATTCCAGCATTTAGAGGGTAACTGCCATACATATATACACGAGTCGGCAGATATGGATATGGCTGTGGATGTGGTTGTGAACGCAAAAATGCGCAGAACCGGTGTTTGCGGGGCAACAGAATCCATTGTGATAGATGAAAAGATATTAAAAACGCATCTGCCTAAAATAGTTTCAGCGCTTATTGAAAAGGGTTGTGAGGTTCGCGCTGATGGTCATGCTCGTGCGCTGGATTCTCGTATCATAGTTGCCGAACCTGAAGACTGGGATAAAGAATATCTCGATTCTATAATTTCTATTAAAACGGTTAAGAACTTTGATGAGGGCCTGGCGTGGGTGCAGAAATATTCTTCGCACCATACCGATGCGATAATTACCGAAGATAAAAAAGCGGCTGAACGTTTCTTGAAGGAAGTTGATAGCGCCATAGTGCTTCACAACGCATCTACTCAGTTCGCAGATGGTGGAGAATTTGGCATGGGCGCAGAAATTGGCATCGCCACCGGTAAAATTCATGCACGTGGCCCGGTTGGGGTTGAACAGCTTTGCACATTTAAATACATGGTTCGCGGCAGTGGCCAAACAAGACCGTAAAGGATAGTGGGGGTATGGCAGCAGCCAGAGGTAAAAAAAGCTTATTAAATCTTTCAGTAAGAAGCAAGGAAGATCTCGACAGGTTTCAGTATAAACCAAACGGTAAGCCTTATACCCCTAAGGAGTTTTATCTGTTTGAAAAAGGCGGACTGCTTGCAATAGCAAAATTACAGACAGAGCTGGGAAGGATATTAACAGAGAACCTTTTAGTTAATATTACAGCAAAAGAGATACTAAATATAGTTGAATCAAAAGATTTTGCAGATGCATTTATTGATAGAATTGATGCTCAAGATGTCCATAAGCTTTCACCCCTAAAAGAGGTGCTTAGAGAAGATAGGCTAAATTCAAATTTTACATATTTTAGCCAAAAACTATCTGAGCTTGCCAGGAAAGTGGAGCAGAACAACTTAGAGCAGGAAAAAATAATTGATGGTAAAGGTAATGAATTGGAGAAAGAGGTAAAGATCAAAAATCTGGATAAAAGAAAAAAAACACTGGTGAAAGATTTTGTAGATCAAGTTCTGTACAAGCAAGAATATGTTAAAACGGCAAAAGAATTATTACCGGCGGGAAAAATTGATGCATACGAAAGGGCATACAAAGATTTTATTGAAGGTGGGGAAGTAGAGCATGAAGGTGAAAAAAAATGGCAGCTTGGCTGGGATGAGACCCAATCTATAATTAGGAAGAGAATAAGCAGCCTCAGGAGCTCTATAGAGAAAAAAGAAGAGCAAGTTGATAAGCATGAATTTCATAGGCTTATATCTGGCACAAGTCATGCCGATATGCGTACCGTTAAAAAGAAGGAGGGAAGCGCTGCGATAATGCGCGACTATAGTAAGGTTAATGCTGAATTAGGGGTAGAGCTTCATCAGCTATCTTTATACAGGTTATTGAGTGAGGCGGCAGAGCGATACAGGAATCACGGGGAAAAATTCGATCCGAGCTTGTGGAAATGTTTTATCTCAGATAACCCCGGAGGTAGTAGAGATGGTGGGGTTTATAAGTATCTGCCTCCCAAGCAAGATTGGGAATATAAAGAAGAGGATGTAAACCGAAAAGGTAAGCCTCCGTACGCAGAGCTTTCAAACGCCCTTGCGGAGCAACTTGGTGTGGTAGTTATAGATAATGGCGCAAAATCTTTTGAAAGTGCCCTTAGAAAACTTGAAGATCCAAAATTCAACGGCAATCCTGCGGGAATACATGATACTGTAAGGATCACGCTTGCTGTTTCTAAGATGAAAGGTGTGAATTTTTTGATAAAGAATCTAATGGATTACTCCAATAGCAACGGACTTCCGATCCATGTGGATAGAGAGCATTTATACAGTAGTTTACTTTTTTCTACCACCATAAACATGGGTGTTAAGGTAGAGA
>CAZLZP010000018.1:0-21812 GCA_964564045.1 uncultured Rickettsiales bacterium | reverse complement strand
CAACAGGCTTTCAGTTGTGGAAGGCGTTGCAACCGCCAGATCTACGGTTGCTCTGGCTGAAAAGCTGAAACTTCACCTGCCTTTATGCGAGGCGATAAACAATGTAATTGAAGGCAAAGCGGCCCCAGAGCAAATTTTATCTCTTGTTTAGAACGATAATTTAATTTATAGAAAAAATTTAACCTAATAGTTTATTAGATGAAGCAGTTTCTACCGGGTTCTACAATTGGCATTCTTGGCTGCGGCCAGCTTGGCAGAATGATAGCAGTAAGTGCCGCAATGATGGGCTACAGAACAATAGCCTATGGCCCTAAACGTGATGACGAGGTTGCACCGTGCGCCCAGGTTTGTAACGAGGTTATCTACGCGGAATTCGACGATAAGGAAAAACTTCAGGAATTTGCCAGCAAATGTAACTTAGTAACATTTGAATTTGAGAATGTTCCGAGTGAAACGGTAAAATTCCTGGAAGGTATAACTACCGTTCGCCCGGGGCATGATGCCATACATTACACCCAGCACCGCCTGCGCGAAAGGCAGTTTTTGAAGAATGGCGGCTTTCCAAGCCACAGGTTCTGGCATGTAAAAAGCCCTGATGATATTCGCAAAGCCTTCAAGCAAGACATGAAAAAAGGCGTGCTGAAAACCGCTTATTTCGGCTATGATGGCAAGGGCCAGAAAATAATCAACACCGAGGCCGAGGCAGATGATGTATGGAAAGAACTTAAGTTCAGTGAGGCGGTACTGGAAGAGTTCGTGCCGTTCATGAAAGAGATTTCAGTTGTACTTGCCCGCGGCGACCATAAGGAAATTGAAGTATTCCCGATAGGCGAGAACCAGCACACCCAGGGTATTCTGGTAAAAAGCGAGATACCGGCAAAGCTTGAGGACAAAACCAGACAGAAAGCAATAGAAGTTGCGATAGCAATAGCCGAAAAATTAAAATATATCGGCGTGATGGCGGTTGAATTCTTTGTACTGCCGAACGGTGATGTATTCGTGAACGAGATAGCACCGCGTGTTCACAATTCCGGCCACTGGACGCTTGATGGCTGCACCGTTAGCCAGTTTGAACAGCATGTGCGTGCCATTTGCGGCCTGCCGCTTGCAACCGCAAGGCTATTAACAGCGGCGGTAATGGAAAATATTATTGGTGAAGATATTAAAAAAATTCCTGATTACCTGCAGAATAAAAATGCAAATATTTACCTGTATGGTAAAACCAAAGTTAAGGCTGGCAGAAAACTTGGCCACGTAAATATAATTGCTAACACATAGGTTATGCTACAAAGCTTCTTAATAAGCGTTCTGATAAGTATTTTTCTGGTATTCACCACATCTATTATATTTTACGAGATACTTCGCTTCTGCTGGGGCATTCTTCCGAAACTGAAAATGAAGCCAAGAAAAAGAATACTGGTTCTTGTGTTCTTCATATTCGCATCGCATACAATATGCGTTTGGCTTTATGGAATAACTTATTATCTGATGGTTGAACATTTAAAAATCGGCGGCTGGCAAGATGCAGCAGGCGTTCACTTTCTTTCATACATATATTTCTCGGCAGAATCTTACTCTTCACTTGGCCTGAACGATCTTATACCCAAAGATTCTTTCCGCTTTCTTGCCGGCGTTGAAGCCTTGAACGGCCTGGTGCTAATTGGCTGGAGCGTTTCTTCCACCTACTTAGCGATGGAAAGGTTCTGGACCCTTCACAGAAGAAATAATAACCATAAAGAACAATAGGTTATTCTTTATAAAATTTCAGTTTCGTGTTAACGTTTTGTTAACCTTTTTGTGATATAATTTATCTATGCCAGGCGGAGAAGAAAATAAACAGTTAGTAGTTGTTATAGATGTTGGCCACGGAATTGTGCCAAAGGCCGTTAGCAGAACGGGATGGGATGATGGCGCAATAAAAACAGTTACAGTTGATGGTAAAAAACAAAAAATAACTGAGTATGAATTCAATGTTCAGAATGCAAACCTTCTTAAGGAAGAACTTGAATCCCGAGGTTATAAAGTAATACTAACCACCGACCCAGGCGAAAGAGATACAAGCAATTTGGGGCCCAAGGATAATTTCACCAGCAGGTTTGAAGTAGCTAAAAAACACGAAGCTGATCTTTATATTTCCATCCATGCAAACTCTAACCCGGTAAGAAGCCTTTCCGGAACTGTGGTTTACTTAGCTTCAAATTCTTGCGAAAAATCAAATGAAGCAGCAGAAAAAATTATTATATCTTTACACGCAAACGACAGGAATATTGAACACGATGTACAAACTTTGATAAAAGATAGGGATGGCCCACTTGCAAGACTTGCTGAGATAACTAACAAGAAAACCCCGGGATTTTTAGTTGAAGTTGAATATATGACAAACAAGCAAGGTCTTGAATGTTTAATGGATGCTCAACATTGCCAAACCATCGCTATTGGAGTAGCTGATGGCATAGATTCATTTTTTGGAATGATACCAGGAAGACTTCAGCAGCAAGCAAGGGAAACAGCAACGCCAGCAAGAATGGATAGTCTACATATAGACCCAGATTCACTGATACAAGAACCAGATGCGCTTAGAGTTGCAGATAGAAGTCTACTTCTAAAAAGATAACTAGAACTTAAACACCCTAACTTTTATAACGCCGGGAAGGGCTTCAACCTTTTTAACCACATCAGCCGGAATGGTGCCATCAACTTCAACGAAAGCAAGAGCCAGGCCTTTTTTATTGCGGCTTCTGCCAAGGTGGAAGTTAGCGATGTTTATTTTACCAGCACCAAGAATTGTACCAACGCCGCCTATCAGACCAGGTTTATCTTCGTTCTCTACGAACAGCATATTGCCGTTAAGTGAGGCTTCCAAATTAAGGTCACCAACTTTAACAACGCGAGGTTCGTTATTGAACAGCGTGCCTTGTACAACCGTTTTATCTTTACCAACTGTAAGGTTAATAGTTATAAGCGTTGAATAATCGCAATCTCTTTCGTGCTTAGTTTCCGAAACTTTGATATCACGCTCATGCGCAACAATAGGCGCATTTATAACGTTAACCGACTCAACCGCCTCTTCCAGCAAACCTTTAAGAATGTTGTTGGTTATAAGCTTAGTGTTAAGTTCAGCCGCATGGCCTTCATATTCAATTTCAATTTTGCTGATGCCGCCATCTACAACCTGCGCAGCAAGCCTGCCCAATTTTTCACCAAGTGATATATACGGATTAAGTTTTTTGGCATCTTCCGCAGAAACAGAAGCGATGTTCAGAGCATTAGTGATAGAACCTTTCGTTAAATATTCTGAAATTTGTTCGGCAACCTGTAGCGCAACATTTTCCTGAGCTTCGTTAGTAGAAGCACCAAGGTGCGGCGTACACACGAAGTTTTCGTGGCCAAAAAGTATGTTTGAAGTTGCAGGCTCAGTTTCGAATACGTCAAACCCGGCAGCGGCAACATGGCCAGAATCAAGCATTTCACGAAGTGCTTTTTCATCAACCAAACCACCACGTGCGCAGTTAACTATAATTACGCCTTTTTTGGTTTTAGCTAAATTTTCTTTACCAAGAATGTTACGTGTAGTTTCTGTAAGTGGCGTGTGAAGCGATATGAAATCAGCCCTTTTTAGTAATACATCAAGCGTAACTTTTTCAACGCCTAAGTCAGCGGCACGCTCTTCCGAAAGGAACGGATCAGAAACAACAACCTTCATTTTAAGGCCAAGCGCCCTATCAGCAACGATAGAACCAATGTTACCGCAACCAATCAAGCCAAGGGTTTTGAACGCAAGTTCAACGCCCATATATTTGTTCTTTTCCCATTTGCCAGCATGTGTAGATGCGTTAGCCGCAGGAATCTGGCGAGCCGCAGCGAACATCATCGCGATAGCGTGTTCAGCAGTGGTGATAGAGTTACCGAAAGGCGTGTTCATAACAATTATGCCTTTTGCGGTAGCGGCAGGTATATCTACGTTATCAACACCAATGCCAGCACGACCAACAACTTTAAGCTTTGTAGCTTTAGCAATTATATCTTTGGTAACTTTTGTAGCCGAACGGATAGCCAAACCATCATATTCACCAATTATCGCAGCAAGCTCTTCCGGCTTTAAACCAACTTTTACATCAGCCTGAACTCCGCTTTCTTCGAAGATCTCTTTCGCACGTGGTGATAATTTATCTGAAATCAATACTTTAGGTTTAGTCATGGTAAAAATCCGTTTTTTGTTTACTTGTGCTCGCTTTATAATAATTATTGTCTAAGTTGCAAGTGATTGTTTATGGAAAATAACGAGAAAATAACCCCGAGTAACATACCCAAACCAGCCTCTGAAAGGCTGCTGAAGCTTAATCTTGAGAAATTCACCGAGAAAAACCCTGAGCTTTTGGGCAAAATTAACAGCCCTGCCCTTAAACAGCTTACCAACAGTCTGTTCGGCAACAGCCCATACCTTAGCGATATTATAAACAAATACCCAGAATTCTATTTCAGCCTTCAGGAAAAGGGCTTCGATACGGTTTTTGATGGTTTGATAGATGAGGTTGAAGCTAAGAACTTCGATTCTGAGGCGGATATAATGAAATATCTGCGTGACCAGAAACAGAAGGCCTCGCTGCTTATTGCCATTGCCGAGATAACAAAATTATGGGGCATTGAAGAAACCACTGATAAATTATCGCTGTTCGCCGATTACTGCATTTTCAAGTCATGTGAGTTCCTGCTGAAAGATAGCCACGAGAAACAGGTGATAAAACTTAAAGACCCTTCAAAGCCAATGAATGGCAGCGGGCTTGTGGTTATTGCGCTGGGCAAACTTGGCAGTAACGAACTGAATTATTCCAGCGATATCGATCTGGCGATATATTACGAAGATGACAAGCTGGAATATCTGGGCCGAAAAACATTAAGCCAGTTCTATATAGAATTTGCGCAAAGCCTGACAAAAATTTTGAGTGAGCGCACCAGAGATGGTTACGTGTTCCGCGTTGATATGCGCTTGCGCCCTGATCCGGGCAGTAACCCGTTAGCCGTGGGTTTGAAGAAGGCCGAGAAATATTATTTTACCGTAGGCCAGAACTGGGAGCGCGCAGCTTTCATTAAAAACCGATTCGTTTGCGGCGATAAAAGAAGCGGTGCTATATTCAACGAATTTATGAAGAGAAATGTGTGGAGAAAATCTTTAGATTTCGAAACCATTGAGGATATTCATTCCATAAAACGCCAGATAGATACCAAGCAGGGCGTTCACCCGAACGACCTTTACGGATACAATGTAAAGCTTGGCAGCGGCGGCATTCGCGAGATAGAATTCTACGCACAAACGCAGCAATTGATATGGGGCGGCAGAAAAATACTTCTGCGTGAAAAGAAAACCGCGCATGCTTTATACGCCCTGGTTGAAGAAGGTGAAGTTAAGTTCGATGTAGCAGATGAACTTATTGATGCGTACCTTTTCTACAGAATGGTGGAACACAGGCTGCAGATGGTGAATGATGAACAGACCCACACCCTGCCAACCGATAAGGACGAAATGGAGAATATTGCGGTATTCTGCGGCTTTGAAAATACAAAAGATTTTTTGATAGCGCTGCATGATAAAGTAAAAATAGTTCGCAAACATTATACCAAACTTTTTGAGACCTCTGCATCACTGGCATCTGATCTGCCACAAGCATCAGGCTCACTTATATTCACCGGAACCGAGAACCACCCGGATACATTAGATACTCTTTCAAAAATGGGCTTTGCGGAACCAAACAGGGTTTCAGATATTGTACGTGGGTGGCACCACGGCAGAATAGCGGTAACTACAAAAAAACGCGCGCGCGCCGAACTTACAAAGCTTATGCCGTTCCTGTTCAGCGCCTTCGCAAAATCATCCAGCCCTGATGAATCTTTTATCCGCTTCGATGAATTTTTAGGCAAGCTGCCGGAAACCAGCCAGATATTTTCACTGCTGTATGTGAACCCAACCATACTTGATCTACTTGCCGAGATATTCGGCGGATACCCTGAAATAGCGGCCTCTTTAAGCAAGAACCCTTCTTTGATAGAATATCTGGTTACATCAGAATTCTATAACACACTTCCTGAAATTGAACGCCTTGAGAAGAATTTAGAAAGAGAGATTAAAGATGTAAAAGGCAACTTTGACAGAACCGTTGAAGTTATAAAAGCCTGGGCCGATGACAGAAAATTCCGTATAGGCGTTCAGCTTATACGCGATAAAATTTCCGCTGAGAGTGTTTTCCTTGGCCTTTCAAATATTGCAGAAACCGTTCTGCGGGCCGTACTAAAACTGGTTCAGAAAGAATTTGAAAGCGAAACCGGCAAGATAGATGGCGGCAAATTTGCCATAATTGCTTTCGGAAAACTTGGTAGCCGCGAACTTACCTTCAACTCTGATCTTGATCTGGTTTTTATTTACGATTTCAAAAAAGAGAATCTAGATATCAGCGCATCTTCTTACTACGCTAAAATGGCTGGAAAAATAATCTCGGTACTTTCTTCGATAACAGCGAACGGCAAGCTGTACGAGGTTGATGCAAGGCTTCGTCCGCTAGGTGAAAAAGGCCCACTGGCCACCAGTTTCAAAAGCTTCGATAGCTATTACAGCCCGGGCAAGAAAGATGGCCATGCGTGGATATATGAATATATTGCTCTTACCCGTGCGCGCGCAATAGGGCTTGATGAGATATTCCAGAAGAAATTGCAGAAGACCATAAAAGATAAATTCTCGTTCAAATGGGATGAGAAAACACTCCATAAAGAAGCTAATTATATTTATGAGATGTTCAGGAAGTCTAAGAAAGAAAAGAATGAGCTGGATATTAAGAATGCCGAGGGCGGCCTGTTTGAACTGGAATATATGGTAAGGTTCCTGCAGTTAAAATATTTAAGTAAACATCCTAAACTATATAGCTACTCCACCGCTAAAACCATCGACCTGCTAAAAACCAATAAAATACTGAACGAGCAGGAGTATAATAAGATAAAAGATGCCTACTCGCTTTATAAATATGTGCAGAATATCCTACGAATAACTTCAGAAATTAGTGTCACAAACTACACAGAAAACCTGCTTTGCAACACGCTGAAGTTGAAAACCAGCAAAGAATTATATAAAAAACTGGCATCTACAAAAAAGGATATTAAGAATTTGTTTGGAAAATTTGTCTAAATGTATTAGTTTGAACCAAAGGGTTTGATAAATGACTGACGACATACAGTTAAAAGAAGGCCATTTCGCACCAGATTTCACTCTGGATGCTGATAGCCAAAAGCCAATGACACTTTCAGATTTCAGGGGTAAGAATGTGGTGCTTTATTTCTACCCGAAAGATGATACCCCCGGTTGCACGCTGGAAGCGAAAGATTTTACCTCGAACATGAGTTTATTTGAATCGGAGAACACGGTTATTATAGGCGTTTCCAAAGATAGCGTGGAAAGCCACTGCAAGTTCCGTGATAAATACGGCTTGAAGGTTATACTTGCATCTGACCAGAATTCCACCGTTTGTGAAGCTTACGGCGTGTGGGTTAAAAAACAGATGTATGGCAAGGAATATATGGGTATTCAGCGTGATACCTACCTGCTTGATAAAACCGGCAAGATCCGCAAAATATGGCGCAAAGTTAAGGTTGAAGACCATGTGGCAGAAGTGCTGAATACGGTCCGTTCTTTATAGTAATTTATCCTTTGTAATAGTTTGTAATTTGGATATTTGCCCAATTGTGGTAGTAGTTCCTAATGGGAAAATTATTTGGTACAGATGGCATTAGGGGCCTAAGCAATATTGCCCCGATGGATGCGGAAACCGCGCTTCGCGTGGGTATGGCCGCAGGCGCTTATTTCACCAAAGGTGGGCACAGGCACAGGGTTATTATCGGCAAAGATACCCGCCTTTCCGGCTACATGATAGAACCAGCTCTAACGGCAGGTTTCATTGCAATGGGTATGGATGTGTTCCTGGTTGGCCCGCTGCCAACACCGGCTGTTGCATTGGTTACCAGAAGTATGCGCGGTGATGTTGGTGTTATGATATCCGCTTCGCACAATCCTTATCACGATAATGGCATAAAGCTTTTCCGCCCGAATGGGTTAAAACTTTCTGATGAGGCCGAAGAAGAAATTGAAAAACTGATAAATTCCAAACTGGATAAATTCAAAGCAAAGCCTTCAAAGCTTGGCCGCGCAAAGCGTATTGATGATGCCGCCGGCAGATACATTGAATATTTAAAACAAACCTTCCCTAAGCGTGTTAGCTTAGATGGTATAAAAATAGTGCTCGATTGCGCCAATGGTGCCGCTTACAAGGTTGCCCCGATAATCTTCTGGGAACTTGGAGCCGAAGTTGTAACTATAAACGCCAGCCCGAACGGCTTTAACATAAACGATAAATGTGGCAGCACATATCCGGAATCTCTGGTGAAAAAGGTGAAAGAGGAAAAGGCCGATATCGGTATAGCGCTTGATGGCGATTCCGACAGGCTGATGGTTTGCGACGAAAAAGGAAAAATTATCGATGGCGACCAGATAATGGCAGCAATAGCGGCCAACTGGCAAAAGAATGGCAAGCTGAAAGGCGGCGCAATTGTTAGCACGGTAATGAGCAATATGGGAATGGAAAAATTCCTTGAAGGCATTGGCCTTAAACTGGAACGCACCCGTGTGGGTGACAGGTACGTTATGGCGAAAATGCGTGATATAGGCGCCAACCTTGGCGGCGAGCAAAGCGGCCATATCATATTCAATGATTACACCACAACTGGTGATGGCATACTGGCTGCGCTACAGGTTTTAGCTGCACTGGTTGATAACAAGAAAAAAGCAAGCGAAGCTTTGAATGTTTTTGAACCATGGCCGCAAATTCTGAAGAATGTAAAAATAACCGGCAAGAAAAATCCGCTGGAAAATGATAAAGTTAAAAAATTAATTGCCTCCGCTGAAAAAACCCTGGGCAAGAACGGCAGGCTGGTTATCCGCAAATCAGGCACCGAACCGCTTATACGCATAATGGCCGAAGGTAAGAACAAAAAGCAGATAGAAGATATCTCTAAGAAAATTGAAAATGAGATGAGAAAATGAATCCTCTAATTTCATTAGTTGTTCCAATGAAGAATGAGTCGGCTGGGATCAATGCATTATTTGAACGCGTTATTCCTATCTTAGAAACACAAGGAAGCTGGGAAATTATATGTATAGATGATGGCAGCACTGATGACACTCTGGTTCATTTAGAAAATGCTAGAGCCAAGAATGATAAAATAAAAATTCTTAGCCTTTCAAGAAACTTCGGCAAAGAGGCAGCTCTTACCGCAGGGCTTGACCATAGCTCTGGCGAAGTTGTTGTACCTATCGATGCCGACCTGCAAGACCCCCCAGAGCTTATCCCGGAAATGATATCTAAATGGAAAGAAGGATACAAAGTTGTTCTGGCAACGAGAAATAATCGCGATGAAAGCTGGCTTAAGAAGAATACCGCACTTGCATTCTATAATATAATTGGAAAACTTGGCACAGTTAAAATACCCAAGAACACCGGAGATTTCAGACTTATGGACAGGCAGGTGGTAGAAGCCCTAAAACTACTTCCTGAACGCACAAGGTTCATGAAAGGCCTTTTCGCCTGGCTTGGCTTTTCTACTACAACCATTTACTTCGATAGGCCAGCACGCCTGCACGGAGAAACCAAATGGAACTACAAAAGACTATGGAACTTTGCCCTTGATGGAATATTCTCATTCACTACTGTTCCACTTCGTGTGTGGACATATACAGGTGTTATAATTTCATTATGCGCATTCCTTTACGGAGTTTTTCTTATAATTAAAACCATTATCGATGGTGTAGCGGTTCCAGGCTATGCATCAATAATGGTTGTAATGCTTTTTCTTGGCGGCATACAACTGATGAGTCTTGGTGTTATTGGAGAATATGTTGGCAGAATATATCGTGAGACAAAACACAGACCGATTTATATAATTCAGAAGAAAAACGGGTTATAATTTTCTGGCCACTACTACCAATGATGTTCCGAACGGAAGAGATACCCCTAACTTTATCAGGCACAACTCAAAAAACAGTGATGTTCTGCCAACAAAATTAGACATCTTGGATATGTTATATTCCCTGCTGATATCGAATTCTTCCTGGCTGAATAAACGACGAGACACATAAACCAAAGGAGTAAGAAGCATTACAAATGATGTGCATCTTTCCACGCTAAAGCCAGCAGCAACAAGCTTTTTCAAAAGATCTTTCCTGGAATAGCGTCTTTTGTGATGTATGAACTCATCAAACTTGCTCCAAAGGCACATATGTTGTGGAACGGTGATGATAACCCTGCCACCCTTCTTTAATGCCTTATTAATCTGAGCCAGAACTTCAACATCGCTATCTATATGCTCTAGAACATCATACATACCAATCATATCGAAGTAGCCCTCAAACGGAATGTTAAGAGCATCCATAAGAGCAAGCTTATTCCTTTCACCTATTTTGCCGAATGATTTTTCCAGCGACAGCAGATTAGTATCTGTGCCAAGAACATTATACCCAGCATCATGAAATATCTTCAGTATGGAACCAGAACCGCAACCTATCTCCATGTAATTTCCTTTAGCTGAAAACTTCTCAGAAAAATGTTTTATTAACCGCTCTCTTGCTTCAAACCAGAAATGTCCCTTTTCGCTAACACTGATAGATTCTATCAGCTCCTGATATTCATTACTTTGCCCATCACCCAGAAAATCAGGAAAGCCAGAGGTTGCCTTTACAGGTTGCTCAGAAGCTTTTTCCAGCCACTCATTATTTTTAAACGTATAGTTACTCATATGTTTTTTTAAATAGGCCAAGAAAACCGAATAAAAAATATCTGAGATTGAACTTAATTACGTTCGTACCTGCACCAACACGATAGCTGATAATTGAAAGATAAACCGATGTTAAAATAAGTGGCTCTAGAGGCAGGCGGTACCGGCCTTCAAATATGTTCATGCCCTGCACGAACATGAGCACCAGCATTACAAATGTAAGGAATATTAACAAAGAATGGGAATGCCCGGATTTTGTAAACGGAGTTGAAAGAATTATAAAAAGTATAAGCGGAAACCATATCCAGCGCGAATGATAACATATTCTTTTATATAGTGGTTGTGTAGCTAACTCGGAAGATGTAGGCCAGACAGGAGCAAAAAGTAAATAGACCGCATTTTCAAATTTTTTATTTAAACTGCTTCCAAAGGTTAATTGTGATTTTAGTTTTTTAATCTCACTATCCCAATCTTCATTGCCTTTGGTAAGATCAACATTAAAAAAATACGGCTGTGTTAATCTGGAAGATTTATAACTAAACAACGGTTCTGAGGTTCTTGTATAAAATGATGGGCTGGCAAAAATGAATCTTCCAAGTTGGGTCTGGTAAGAAATAGGCTTATTGTTTGATAGATAGTTTACCTGACTTGCCTTAGAAAATTGGATCGGAACAAAAACATGCATTATCTTATATGAATATAAACCCGAGCAGAGCATTACCGGTGTAATTATTGCAAGCGAGATAAACAATAATCTTATCCTGCTTCTATGATCTATAAGTATCACGGCGAATAAAAATAACGCAATCGGCAGAGCCGTTAACCTTGTAAGCGTGAACATGCAAAGCATAATCACCGCTATTGATGCACTGCGAAGATTACCTTTACGCACCGCTCTGAAAGAAAGCCACAGAACAAGCCCCAGCATATTCAGGAATATGGTTTCGGTCATGAAAAAAGCGTAGATACCAATAAATGTAGGGAACAAACCAACAATAATTGCAAGTATATAGGCGTGCTTCTTCGGTAATATCTCTTTTGCAAAACGGAACCAGAAATACGCGAATGATGCACAAAGCAAACCGGTGAACAATGCTATAATGGAATGATTATTTCCGTTATTTGAAATTTGCTGAAGCAGGTAGATATATATCTGGTAAAGCTTCGGGTCTATGGCATTGAAAAGGCCGGGGCTTGAAACAAATGTAAGGCCATTATTCCAGTGCCTGCCTGGGTCAGAGAAAAGTGCATTTATAGGATTATGATAGAAAGGGAACAGGAACCGTAGCAGCAGAACAAATATGAAAACAACCCGAAGGTTCTTTACCGAAAGAATTCTATTCATAAATTATCTTCATACATTTTCATAAGCACCTTCTGCAGATTATTTATCTGTCCTTCTTCGGCCGGAATTGGCGTGCCGCATACAGCCTTAACTTTCTTGCGGAAATATTTTGGGAACATTCTGTGCCACTTACCTAAATATCTCCGGCTGAACATACTGCCCCATAGCCCAACAAGAACTATAGGCACAACCGGAACTTTATCGTTCTTCAATATCCATTCAACACCTAACTTGAAACGGCTCATGTAACCGGAATAAGTTATCTGCCCTTCTGGGAATATGGCAACAACCTCGCCGTTCTGCAAGGCTTCAGAAGCTTTCGCCAACGCCTTCTTCACCGATTCACGGTTTGCCTTTATGGGTATTGCCCTGTCCATTTTCATGAAGTAATTAACAATTGGGTAATTATATATTTCATCTGCAATTATAAAGCGTATATCGCGGCGCGAAGCAGCATTGAGTATCAGCCCATCAACAAACGATACGTGGTTGCATATAACCAGACACGGCCCGGTTGCAGGAATATTATCAAACCCCTTGAACTCACAATCATAAACCATGCGAATCAGTACTTTAGCACCCAAATGGTAGAACTTCTCGAGCAGGTTATTTGTAATATTCTTCAAAACGTTCCTAAAAAGATAAATAATTGATGATATTCAATATAATAGTTGAAAATAAATATTTATTCAATATTTTTTGACCATTGTTAACACTTTATTAACCATTCTTAGATATACTGCAATGAGTGGTTCGTAATTGGAACACTTAATTAATAACAATAATAACAAAGATTTTTTTATTTATGGTTCATCCTACACAATCAGCAGAGATCTCAACCCCTTCTATTCATAGATTCATGAAAGCGGCGCAGATGCGAATGGAAGCAGCGGGACAATTCGTAGTGAATTTCACAATTGGTGATCCTACTCAACCTATATATAATAAGGTTTCGGAGGATATGGTAAGATATGAACGGGACCAGGCAAAAAGTTCGACGGCGCAGGTTTATACAGATTTCCCCGGTGCACCAGACTTCAGGCAGCAAGCAGCAGAAGCCTTTAATAAAAGGCATGGTACTAATTATGCCGGTGAGAATGTTATATTCACTATTGGCGCTAACGATGGCGTAAAACTTTCGATACAAAATCTTGTTGAGGAAAGAGGCGCTCTTGAAAGAGACATTGCAGCCAGCACTCCTGGAAATATACAGAACCATCCAACTACCCTGATATCATTCACGCCGATATTCACCCCCTATGTGATGATGGTGAAAAGCATGAACAGGGATATTTTCCTGTTCGACACCAGTGATAACGGATATGCGGTAGATTTTAAGCCAGGCGGTAAATACGATAGGGCAGTTGAAGAAGCTTACAAGAGAGATAAATGCGAAGAACGCGGTATAAGCAGAGAAGATTATAAATTTACTTTCTTATTCCCCGACCCAGGCAATCCTTCAAGTTACAAACATTCACGCAAAGAGCTTGAAGAGTGTCGCGATCTACATAATTCTAAATGGCGAAGCGCCAATATAGCACTTGATAGTATATATCATGAACTTCCTTATGAAGAAGAGAGGCGAGTAACTTTACTTAATGTTTCAAAGGGAACTCCGCTGGAGAATAATATCGTATTCATAGACAGCATTTCTAAAGCTGACAGTTTCGCGAGTAAAAGAGGCGGCTATGTTATGTGCTCAGATGCAAACGTAGCAACCAGATATTTAGGTAATTCTAATCTTGGCGGTAACGTGCATTGCCCGGATACTACTCAAGCAATGGTGGTTTCCTGCCTTCAACACCGCGAACACTACGTTCATAAAAACTCTGCTGTTTATGCGGAAAAGTCTGGCTTGATTGCTGATGTACTGAATGAAGTTGGTATCATGAATTCTAAAACCAACTCAGCGTTCTATGGTATAATGGACATGAGCTTTATGGCAAAAGTAACTGTCTCCGCAGAGACAGTTAAAGCCTATCAAGAATTCTTCAATACTAAAGAAGCGCCTACGACCGTTGGAAATAACTCGTTTCTGGCCGCTATGGAAATCATGGACAGAACCGGCATAGTTACTGTTCCTATCCTTAAGCCAAAAGGTAAAGGAGTAATTTATTTTTCGGAAGATGAACATAGGCAGGAAATAGCTCAGCTACGAATAGTTCCTAATGGCGAAAAAGCTATTATTATGGAAGGCGCTGACAGGCTTAAAGAGTATGTTGATAATGTGCGCGATAAAGGAAATGTTGATTACAAACTTGATCTTTCAAAAAGACAAAGACCAAGCGTTCCTACTGTAAATGGAGTTCCTACAGCGGCTAATGAGACAACAATAAGAGAAGTGATATTCTGCACACCGGCGATCGTAGACTCCGTTGTACCTAAAGTGGCAGAAAAAGGCAGTGTACTAGCCTAAAACTTCTCTCTTTTCGCAGCTAATTTCAAACGCAGGCCGTTAAGTTTAATGAAGCCTTCGGCATCACGCTGGTCGTATATGTTATCTTCTTCAAATGTAACCAGGTCCATTTTGTATAACGATTGGTTAGATTTACGGCCAACAGTAGTTACCGAACCTTTATAAAGTTTCAGCGCAACAGTACCGCTAACGAACTTCTGCGATTCATCTACCAGCGCCTGAATAGCCAAACGTTCAGGGCTAAACCAGTAGCCTGAATATACTAACATTGCGTAGCGTGGCATAAGATCATCTTTCAAATGCGCAACTTCACGATCTAAGGTTAAAGATTCTATAGCACGGTGAGCTTCCTGCAATATAGTGCCACCCGGTGTTTCGTAGATACCGCGAGACTTCATGCCCACATAACGGTTCTCTACCAAGTCAATAACACCAACGCCATTATCGCCACCAATTTTATTCAGTTTTGCAAGCAGCTTCGCTGGAGATAAACGTTCACCATCTATCGCCACCGCATCACCTTTTTCGAATTCTATTTCAATGAAGGTTGGTGTGTTAGGCGCTTTTTCAGGGTCGGTCGTGCGCACAAGCATATCGTAGCTGAAGCGCTCCCACGGGTCTTCCAGCACTTTACCTTCATAAGAAATGTGAAGAAGATTTGCATCCATTGAATATGGCGGTTCATTAAGTTTGCTCGCAGGAACATCTATTCCGTGCTTATTGGCATATTCCAGAAGTTTGGTACGAGAATTTAAATCCCACTCTCTCCACGGAGCAATAATTTTAACTTCCGGCATGAACGCGAAATAGCCAAGTTCAAAACGCACCTGATCGTTACCTTTGCCGGTTGCGCCATGGCACACTGCATCAGCGCCGGTTTTCTTGGCAATTTCTATCTGGCGCTTAGCAATAAGTGGGCGCGCAATAGAAGTACCAAGCAAATATTTACCTTCATACAAAGCGTTCATACGGAACATAGGGAACACGTAATCACGCACAAATTCTTCTTTCAGGTCTTCAATATATATATCATTCGGTTTTATGCCGGCTTTTTCTGCCTTGCCGCGCACCTGGCTGAAATCATCTTCCTGGCCAATATCAGCGGTGAATGTTACCACCTCACATTTATATTCATCTTGCAGCCATTTAAGAATAACAGATGTATCTAACCCACCTGAATATGCCAGTACTGCTTTTTTTACGTTCTTCTTCATATAATTCCGTTCGTCGTTAATGGTTTATCGATGACGGAGTTATACTATTAATTTGAATTTTGAAAAGGGGAATTTACAGGAAAATCAGTCGGTCTTCTGCTTGGTAAGAACTTTCTGCATTTTTTTCTTGGAAGGATCCCAGCGGTACTGGGTAACTATAACTTTTGTGCCGGTAGTAATTATATCGCCGTTCTCCATGTGCAGAACATCATGGCCGTGCTTCAGCGCATCGTTTATTATATCTTCGCAGGCTTCGTTATACGCATCATCACTCATGAAGTTGCCAGAAGCTTTAGGCGAGTTCTTAGGAATGGAGTTGATAGCATCTTTTATATTCTTAACCATAGCTATTCCTTATTGCCGTTATCTCTTTTTCTAAATTTATCCAGGGTAACCACGTTCGATATAACCTTTCCATCAGCATCTTTCAGTTGTTTAGGCGGCGCAGGTGGTTCATTGGCTTCTTCACTATCATCACCTGAAAGCACATTGAACTGCAAACCAAACCTAACAGATGGATCTACGAATGAAACAAGAGAATCGAACGGAACGGTAAGATTATGTTTTACATGGTCGAAGCTTAATACGATAGAAAATCTTTCCTGGTCAACTTCCAGATCGTAATACTGATGCTGAACAACGATGGTCATTTCCTCAGGATATTTTTTGCGCAGCTCGTCAGATATCATTACGCCTTCAGCCTGCGTACGGAATGTAATGAAAAAGTGATGATCAGCCGGAAGGCCTTTCTCAGCAACTTCTGTAAGCACCTTACGCACCACATAATGCATAGCCTCATCTATCAGCTCGGCGTAATCTATTTCAAACTTGTCTTTCATAAATTTATTATACATGGCTTTTCACCTTAGTTACAGCCTTGTTTGGTAATATATTGCTATATTATTAGGCTAAATCGAGATTTCAATATAATTTTGATTATAATCCCACTAAAGCGCGAGAAAAATCTGCGGCACTGAAGTCTTTCATATCATCTATCCCCTCACCTACCCCTACCGCATATATCGGAAGTTTAAGCGTATCGGCCAGTGCCACCACCACACCGCCCTTGGCGGAACCATCAAGCTTTGTAATTATTATACCCGTTACATTGGCAATTTCCTTGAACGTTTCCGCCTGCGAAATTGCGTTCTGGCCGGTAGTTGCATCTAACACTAATATAGTTTCATGCGGAAGAGCCTCATCGTGCTTTTTTAATACACGCACTATTTTAGCAAGCTCTTCCATCAAGCCCTTTTTATTCTGCAACCTGCCGGCGGTATCTATCATAAGAATATCTGCTGAATCTTTGGTTGCTTCTTCATATGCTTTGTATGCAACAGAAGCCGGATCAGCATTCTGTGTAGATTCAAAAAACCTGTTGCCGCTGCGCTCTGCCCAAACCTTAAGCTGGTCTACCGCTGCCGCACGGAATGTATCACACGCTGCTATCATCACCCTTTGGCCCTGCTGGTTCGCCTGCGATGAAAGCTTGCCAATAGTTGTAGTTTTGCCTGTGCCGTTCACCCCAACAAACAGCATAACCTTAACTTTTCCCGCCGCATCAGTAAGAGAAAGTTTTGATGTTACCGGCAATAATATTTTTTCTATCTCTTCCGCAAGTGCGGTTTTAATTTCTTCCTCAGAAACTTCCTTGCCGAAACGGCTTGATGAAAATGCTTTTATTATTTTAGCAGAGGTTTTTACGCCAATATCGGAAGTTATAAGCGCCTCTTCAAGTTCCTGCAGCGCGGCATCATCCAGCTTACGCTTGGTGATCACGGAAGTAATATTTCCCGATGTTTTAGATAAACCCTGCTTTAACTTGCCAAAGAACGACATTGCAACCACTTGATTTTAATAAATATTTATATTAATAAGATTTTATATATATGTTCTACTATATATTTACAATAATATGTAGGGTTTTTTATAACATATTCGTATCAATACATAAGAAGGTAATTTATGAAAAAACTATTTTTAATGTTGTTTGTTCTGGTTCTTTCCGCCCCGGCATTCGCAGATGAACACGGCGGCAGGTACAATGATATACGAGAAAGATTCCGCAACGCATCACCCGATGAAAGAAAACAGATGCGCGAAGAATTCCACGAGAAGCGTGAAGAAAGAAAAGCCAGGTTCGAGGAGAAATGGGAAAGCGCTCCACCTGAAAAACGTAACAACTTTTGCAGCACCGCTCAGGAAAGATGTGATAGCGGAAGGAAACTTGCGTGCCACATCGTAGAGCAGAAATGTAACTAGTGACCAACATCAGAACAGATGAAGAGTTGGTGAAACTTGCAATAGCAGGCGATAACATTGCGTTTGGCGAGATAGTAAAAAAATATAACAAACTTATGTATGGTCTTTGTTACAGAATTTTACGAAACCAGACACTGGCTGAAGAAGCGGTACAGGAAAGTTTTGTTAAATTGTGGAAGAATTTGAAGAACTGGAAGCAAGAGTTTTCAAGCCTTTCCACCTGGATATATAAAATAACTGCTAATACCTGCATAGACCACAGAAGGAAAAGCATAAGGCTGGCCGAGCAGGAACTGGATGAGAATTTTGCTACAGATTTTGATACTAAAAGTTTTGAAAAGAACGACCTTGCGGAATTTGTTGAAGACCTGATGCTAAAACTTTCTGAACCACAGCAGATGTGTTTGAACCTTTATTACAAGGAAGAACTGAAGCAGCAAGAGATCGCCAAGGTTATGAATATTTCGGTGAAAGCGGTGGAAAGCCACTTGCTGCGCGGCAAACGCAAACTGGCCGAGATACTTGAGAAGAAGAATATTAAACTACAGGACATAATGTTATGACAGACAAATTAGAAACATTACTAAGAACAAAAACTAAAATTGAAACTCCACGCGGTTTGGAAGAAAAGATAATGCGCAGAATTCATAGTGAAAGCGCGCAGAAGAAAAGCTTTTTGGGAAACATGTTCAACCGTTATTCTTACGCTTTCGCATCTGCCGCCGCAATACTTATAGCTGTTTCAGTTCTGTGGAATATAAAGAACGATATGACCATTAGCGCAGAGGAAAGAGAACTTAGCAAGCTGCAGGAAGAGATAAAACTATACGAAACCGCCAATAGTATTCTGAAGCAGGTTGAAGGCGAAGAAAAAATTCAGAAAGACCTGGAAAACATCAACGAACTTGATGAATATATCAATATGCTTAGCTCTTAAAAAACTCTTCCAGTTTTTTAAACGCATCAGCGCGGTGGGATATTTTATATTTATCTTCCGGGTTCATTTCAGCGAATGTTTTATCGTATCCAAACGGCGTAAATACCGGGTCGTAGCCGAAGCCGGCCTCGCCTCGTATCGGGTAGGTTAAATGTCCGAATACCTTACCTTCAAAGTTTTGCGTTGTGCCATCGGGCATACATAGGCTTAGCATGCAGGTGAAATTACATTTGAGCTTCGCTCGTTCAGTCTCATTAACATCTCTGGTTTTTACACCAACATTATTAAGCGCCTTCTCAACCTTATCCATCGCAACGTAAAAATCTCGCCCATCGCCTACCTCTGCCCAGTTGGCAGAATATACTCCTGGTTCGCCATTCAAGGCATCCACCTCTAGCCCTGAATCATCTGAAAGCGCAGGCAAACCTGTACGCGTTGCGTAATAGCGAGATTTTATCTCGGCATTTTCAATGAATGTGGTGCCGGTCTCTTCAGGTTCAGGGTACAGAAAATTTCCTGCCGCAATAACTTCAATATCATAAGGCTTCAGCAGCTCGCTTATTTCCTTCACCTTGCCTTTATTATTACTGGCAAGCACCAGTTTTTTACCGCTGAATTTTTGCAAAACGAACCTTTATTTTATTACCCTACGAACTTTATGCCCTGCGCAAGTGCCGGAGCAGTTGTTCCGTAATAGGTGGTAGAAGTTTGCCGGCGCATGTAATATTTCCATGAGTCCGAGCCCGCTTCACGACCGCCTCCGGTTTCTTTCTCGCCACCGAATGCACCGCCAATTTCTGCGCCAGATGTACCTATATTTACATTGGTAATTCCACAATCAGAATATTTTTTGAATATTTCCGCCTCACGCAGATCAGGGGTGAATATTGCTGAAGATAAGCCCTGCGGCACTGAATTATTAAGTTCTATAGCATCTTCCAGCTTATTATATGGCATTACATATAGTATCGGCGCAAAAGTTTCGTGGTTAACAATATCGATAGGCTTTTTAAGTTTTACCAAGGCAGGTTCAACATAATATGCGTTCTTGTTTTTTGTAACTACACGCTTGCCGCCAATTATCTCAGCGCCTGCTTTTTTAGCTGAAGCCAAGGCTTTCTGCATGTTATCAAACGAATTTTTATCGATAAGCGGGCCGATCAAAGTTTCTTTTTCCAGCGGGTTGCCAACTTTACTATTAAGGTTTTTATATGCGTTCTTAAGTTTAGAGAACAGATCTTCGTAGATATCCTTTTGCGCAAGTACACGGCGTGTAGTAGTGCAACGTTGCCCGGCAGTGCCAACAGCACCGAATAATATTGAAGGAAGTGCAACTGCTAGATCAGCCGACTTTGTAACCACTATCGCGTTGTTACCACCAAGCTCTAGCAGGCTTCTACCAAAACGTTTCGCAACTGCCTCGCCAACAGCCTTACCCATTTTTGTGCTGCCGGTTGCACTTATAAGCGGCAGGCGATTATCGGCCACCATTTTTTCACCAACTGTTCTGTCTGCGATAATAATTTGCGAAAGATTTTTAGGAGCAAAAGAATATTTTGCCGCCACTTTTTCAAATAGCTGATGGCACGCTATGGCGCATATCGGGGTTTTTTCAGATGGCTTCCAAATAACGCTATCGCCGCAAACTATTGCCAGCGCAAAGTTCCACGCCCACACCGCAACCGGAAAATTGAACGCACTGATAACACCAACCGGCCCAAGTGGCAGCCAGTTTTCGTGCATTACATGGTTCGGGCGCTCGGAAGGAAGTGTAAGCCCGCTGATAGTGCGTGAAAGACCAACTGCAAAATCACAGATATCTATCATCTCCTGAACTTCGCCTAGGCCTTCACGATATATTTTACCGCATTCAAGCGTAACTAGTTTCCCTAGTGCTTGTTTGTTCTTACGCAATTCATCACCGAATAAACGAACAAGTTCACCGCGTTTTGGCGCGGGAACATCTTGCCAGATTTCAAAAGCCAAGATAGAATTTTTAATTTTTACATCTAAGGTTTTAGTAGTATCAGCCTTCAAAGAGGCAAGTTTTAAGCCATCTACAGGAGAATTAACTTCAATATCACTGCCTTTATATGAACCTAAATTTACATTCAGTTCTTTCAGTATTTTATCAAGAGCCATACAACGAGCCATTCTTGGTTTTAAGGAAATCTGCCAGAGAAATATCTTCCTGCTTGATGAAGCCTTTTTTCGGAAGCTTACCTTTTGCAACAAGTTCTATCACTGCGCAAACTGAAGCGGCGGTTGTCCACGAAATTGCGCGCCACTCTTGTCCGGCTATCTTTTTAGGATAATATGAACGCACAAATTCTTCCTTGGCCAATTGTTTTTTGCCGCCAACATTTCTCCAGCCTTCAACAGCGGCATGAACATAAACAACATCGTCATTCACCGGAGGGAAGGCATTCACCAGTATTTCACCTGCTTCCGCGCGATTATCTTTCATCAGTAGTTCGTGGAAATAGAAGCGCATCAGCTTCATGTGACCCGGATAACGTATGGTTTTGTAGTTCAGCTTATCTACCTTGCCTTTGAATGTTTCGCACATTGTACCAAGCCCGCCGCTTGTTGTGAATGCCTCCAGAACCTTACCTTCAATTATTATCTTTTCAAGATCCTGCATTGCGGGAACGGTTTTTATACCACCCTCACTAAGCACATAACAATCGTTCAGATATTCGTTCACCACACCCTCGGGTGACCAGTTGAATGCATAACCTAAATAGCCACGCGGCGATTGTGGCAATGCGCCAACACGAAGTTCGATAGAACGTATCTTATCAAATTGCTTGGTAAGGGATGAACCAGCTA
>CAZLZP010000017.1:9242-22043 GCA_964564045.1 uncultured Rickettsiales bacterium | reverse complement strand
CCTTATCAAGGTTATGCAATATGTTTATGAATTTTCCCATGGGCTGGATAAATAATGGTTTAATTTTTATAAATCAAACTTATATTAAGCTTCGTTAATAATAGTTAATTTTTTGAGATCAGATGAGTAAACACAGTAAAGTAGTAATAATAGGTTCCGGCGCAGCAGGCGCAACAGCGGCAATATACACAGCACGTGCGGGTTTGAAACCTGTAATGATACGCGGCATGCAACCAGGCGGACAGATGACAATAACCACAGATGTAGAGAATTACCCGGGCTTTGCCGAGGTTATACAAGGCCCATGGCTTATGGAACAGATGGAAAAACAGGCTGCACATGTTGGCACTGAAATTATCTCTGACCATATTGCCAAGGTGGATTTTTCTAAAAGACCGTTCACCATGGTTGGTGAAAGCGGCGATACATACACGGCTGATACAGTTGTTGTGGCAACGGGCGCTTCAGCAAAATGGCTAGGAATAGAAACCGAGAAAAAATTCCAGGGCTATGGTGTTTCTGGTTGTGCAACATGCGATGGATTCTTCTTCCGTGGCAAAGAGGTTTTAGTTATAGGCGGCGGCAACACCGCTGTTGAAGAGGCTTTATATTTAACCAACCATGCCAGCAAAGTAACCTTGATCCACAGAAGAGATACCCTGCGCGCTGAAAAAATAACTCAGGAAAAATTATTCAAGCACCCGAAAGTTAGCGTTATATGGGATAGCGCGCTGGAAGAAGTTATAGGTACAGAAGGCCCACTTTCAGTTACAGGCGCAAAAATAAAGAACCTGAAAACTGGGAAAATTACAGAGCTTAAGGTTGATGGCATATTCATAGCGATAGGCCACAAGCCGAACACCGATATCTTTAAAGGCCAGCTTGAGTTGGATTCTGAAGGATATGTTATAACTGAAAAAGGTTCGACAAAAACTAATATTGATGGCGTTTTTGCAGCGGGCGATGTGCAGGATAAAATTTTCAGGCAGGCTATTACCGCCGCAGGAACCGGCTGTATGTCGGCACTGGAAGCTGCAAAATATATTGAACATAATAGTTAGCAGGACCTTTTTATGTTACTAGTTGGGCTTGGAAATCCGGGGAAGAAACACGAAGGCCAACGCCATAACATTGGGTTTGAAGTAGTGCAGCAAATAATGCGAGACTATAATTTTTCAGCACCGCTGGAAAAATTTCAGGGCTTATATTCTGAAGGTGAAATAAACCATAATAAAGTACGCATAATAATGCCGCAAACTTTCATGAACCTTTCGGGCAGGTCTGTTATTGAAGTTGTAAATTTCTACAAAGAAAAACTTAACCATGTAGTGGTGATACATGACGAGCTGGATCTTCCGCTTGGCAAACTGCGTATGAAACAGGGCGGCAGTGATGGCGGACATAACGGGCTAAAATCTATAGATGAGATGTGCGGGCCTGATTACAAAAGAATGCGCATCGGCATTGGCCACCCGGGAAATAAAGATCTGGTTAGCCATTATGTATTGAGTAAATTTACTAACCCGGAACGCCCTATTGTTGATGATATAGCTAAGATAATAAGTGATAATATAGGCCATCTGGTTGAAGGTAATGATGCGCTTTTCGCCACCCGTTTTGCGGAGGCGGCAGCTAAAATAGAAGGTTTACAGGAAGAGGAAAAAGATGAAATTCTCTGAAGTTACACAAGAGATGAACATGAATGTTCAAAACGATTTTGAAGTGGAAGGAATTGCGATAGATTCCAGAGAAGTGAAACAGAATTATATTTTTTTTGGCCTTAAAGGTGAAAAGCTTGATGGCGCAGATTATGTAGAAACCGCTATTAAGAATGGCGCAAAAGCAATATTTACAGAAAGCGCAATAAAATTAAATAATATAAATATCAACGGCGTGGTTCTATCTAGCGGCGAAGATGCGCAAAGAAAACTGAATCTGATAGCGCAAAGATTTTTTTCGCCCCTGCCAGAAAATTTAATCGCAGTTACCGGCACTAACGGCAAAACATCTGTAGCGAACTTTACAGCCAGCCTACTTTCCATGTTGGGTCAGCCCTCGGCTTCCATCGGAACTTTGGGAACATTACTGGATGGTGATTTTGAAAAACAATTCTCGTATAGCGGGCTAACATCACCAGATATTATTACCTTACTGAAAGACCTTAGAGATCTGAAAAATAAGGGAGTTGATAGTGCGGTTATGGAAACTTCCAGCCACGGCCTGCACCAGAAAAGAATGGGAAATTTAAAATTTAAAGTTGCCGGCTTCACAAATTTTACACAAGACCATCTGGATTATCATAAAAGTATGAAGGATTATTTCGAAGCCAAGATGCTTCTGTTCAACCATCATCTGGAAAAACATGGCTGCACAGTTGTTAATGCAGATATTCCTGAATTTGAAAAAATAAACAACATCTGCGATATACAAAAATTAAAAGTAATTTCATACGGCAAGAACGGCAAAGATATAAAGATAAAAAATATAAGCCCACATGATAACGGCCTGGATATAGATGTAGAAATTACCGGCAAAAATAAAACCATTAGAACTGGCCTGGTTGGAGAGTTTCAGGCATATAATGTTTTGTGCGCTATCGGCAATGTTATAGCACTAGGGTTCAATGCCGATAAGGTTTGCGAAGCAGCAAATAAATTAAGGTCTGTTAAAGGCAGAATGGATGTAATTCCATATAAAAAGAAAAATGCAAAAATAGTTATTGATTACGCGCACACGCCAGATGCTCTGGAAAAAGCGATAGATAGTTTGCGCATACATACCAGCGGCAGGCTTATAACCTTATTTGGCTGCGGTGGCGACAGAGACAAAACCAAACGCCCGCTAATGGGCAAAATTGCAGCTGCCAAAAGCGATATGGTTATTGTTACTGATGATAACCCCCGTACTGAAAATGCAGCAAATATAAGAAAGGATATTTTAGTTGTTGCACAAAAAGCGATAGAAGTACCAGGAAGAAAGGAAGCCATTGCACATGCAATTTCTTTACTTGAAAGCGGTGATAGTTTATTGCTTGCCGGTAAAGGACACGAAGATTATCAGATAATAGGAAAAGAAAAATTCCCGTTTGATGAATTTAAGATAGTCAGGGAATTAATATGAGTTTTATCTGGGATAATATAAATTTAAGCAAAGCGCTGGGCGTACCTATTACCTTTACTTTCAAGGCAAAAAGAATTTGCACCGACTCGCGCAATATTGAAAAAGGTGATGTATTCGTTGCGCTTAAGGGTGATAACTTTGACGGAAATAAATACGCCGAAGAAGCTCTTAAAAAAGGCGCTGTAGCTGCAATTACAGATGACAAAAAACTTAAAAACGAGAAGTTTATAGTTGTTGATAATGCACTTACAGCATTGCAGAGAATAGGTAAATGGAGAAGGAAGAATAGTACCGCAAAATTTATCGCGATAACCGGAAGCGTAGGTAAAACCGGCACAAAAGAAATGATATATGCCGCACTTTCAACAAAATATAAAACCTACAAAACCGAAGGTAATTTAAATAACCATATTGGCTTGCCATTAACTTTAGCGAATATGCCTGATGATATTGAATATGCCGTTATTGAACTTGGCATGAACCACGCAGGCGAAATTTCAGAACTGGTAAGGATATGCAACCCGAACCTTGCCGCTATTACCTGGGTAAGTGAAGCGCATATTGAGAATTTAGGATCGCTTGAGGATATTGCATATGCCAAGGCCGAGATATTTGAATGGCTGGTAATGGAAGGCCACGCGGTTATACCAGCCGACAACGATTTTTTTGACCTGCTTCATGAAACAGCAGAAACAAATGGTATCACCGACATTTACTCTTTCGGGGAAAAAGCAAACGCTATAGAAAAAAACAAAGCCGGAGTAAGCGCATATATATTTGATGAAAAAATTGAGATACCAAATAAGGTTGCAGATAATCAGGTACTTAATAATATTCTGTTAACCCTGACCGTTTCTGCCATTTGCGGGGTTGACCCAAAACAGGCGGTTAAAGCCATTGCCGAAATGGAAGCGCTAAAAGGCCGTGGCAAAAGGCTACAGCATAAAAGCGGCGCAGTGATAATTGATGATAGTTATAACGCCAGCCCTTCCAGCATGAAATTAGCTTTAGATAAATTCGCTAACGAAACTGCAAAAAGGAAAATTGCAGCACTTGGAGATATGAAAGAACTTGGTAAGGAAAGTAAAAAATACCATGAGGAGCTGGCAGATCATGTTAAAGGGCTAGATCTTGTTGTTACCTGCGGAAAAGATATGAACCTGCTTCACCAGAAAATTAAAGGCAAGGCTACGGCAAAACACTTCAACAATATTGAAGAAACCACTGAATTCCTGAAAAGTGAGCTAAAAAAAGGCGATGCGGTACTTATCAAAGGCTCGCATGGTTCTAACATGTACAAAGTTGTTGATAAGATAACAGGCAACTGATAATCAAGAGTAATGTTCCATTATTTATTTTTACAACTTGTTGATCAATACCCCTTTCTGAACCTGTTCAAATATATAACATTCAGAACTGGCGGCGCTATATTCACCTCTTTTTTCTTCTGCCTGTTCTTCGGCGGTAGTATAATAAATAAACTTAAATCGTTACAGAAAACCGGCCAGCCTATTCGTGAAGTTGGCCCTGAAAGCCACCTTCTTACCAAAAAAGGTACGCCAACAATGGGCGGTATAATGATATTACTTTCCATAGTTATCTCCACGCTGCTTTGGGCTGATATTACAAACAGGTTTGTGTGGATAATTATGTTTGTTGCTATCGGCTTTGGTTTCATAGGCTTCCTTGATGATTACGCCAAGCTTACGAAAAAAAGTCATATCGGTGTTCGTGGCAAAGTTAAACTACTGCTGGAAATATTCATCAGCATTGTAGCGGTTTACTGGATATCTGTGAGCTCACCTGCGGAACAGGCAACGCATCTTGCAGTGCCTTTCTTTAAAGGCCTGTTAATAAATCTGTTCGTTATATATTATGTTTTTGCGGCATTTGTTATTGTTGGCGCCTCGAATTCGGTAAACCTGACTGATGGGCTTGATGGCCTTGCCATTGTGCCTGTAGTAATAGCCGTATGCTGTTTTGGTTTGATAGCCTATTTAGTTGGTAACTTTAAATACAGCGAGTATCTGCAACTACACCATGTACCAACAAGCGGAGAGATATCCGTTATATGTGGCGCTGTTCTGGGTGCCGGTTTGGGCTTCCTATGGTTCAACGCCCCCCCTGCCCAGGTTTTTATGGGCGATACAGGAAGTTTAAGCCTTGGCGGAGTTTTGGGCACCATGGCAGTTATAACCAAACATGAAATTGTACTGGCAATAATAGGCGGGTTATTTGTAATGGAAACTTTATCGGTAATGATACAGGTTACGTATTTTAAACGCACCGGTAAAAGAATTTTCCTGATGAGCCCGATACACCATCACTTTGAAAAGAAAGGCTGGAGCGAACCTAAAATAGTTATAAGGTTCTGGATAATTGCCGTAATATTCGCCCTTATCGGCCTAAGTACCCTAAAACTGCGCTAAGCTCCCTCTCCCCTTTGTTGCACAGATAACACATTCCCGTTAACCATTCCTTAACTATTTACTGTTATAATACAGTTGCGTAGCACTGCTATATGGGCAACCATTTATGACTAATATTGAAAATAATATTTTTGCCGGAAAAAAGAAGAATATCACGGTAATAAATTTAAGAGAAAAAAGTGAGAACCAGATAATTGTTACATCTGGCAATTCCTCTCAGAAAAAATTCGCGAGCGAAAATAACCCTACCATAGAAGCTATCATCACTAAAATGTTCAAGTTCGATAGTATGGAGCAAGCCATTGGAAGGCTAGAGGCTATTAAAAATCATTTCACGATATCATCTAAACTTCAGAGCGAAAATGAAAATGAAGTAAAATTATGGATACGTGGTTTTGAGATAACCGAAGAAGAAAAGAAACACGGATACCTTGGCAATTACGCCGCCATAAAAATACAAAAACTTGATAACGGCCTGTATACTTTACTGGCTGAAAAACAGGGGATAGACCTTAAATTCCATCCTCAGAAGGTAAGGCCAAAACGTAAACACCCCGATTGGGGCCACCCGGCACTACGAGCTATCAAAAAAAATACCATATTCAAAACAACTGAAGAGGCCCAGAAATTATTAGAGCAGCTTCATACCGAATATCCTGATATATCCATTCCTAACCCTGGAAAACTTTATATTATAATCTACAGCAAGGCTGTTAACATGAGTTCTCCTGTACAAAAGTTCATTCTGGAAATAAAAGTCTCGGAAAATGGCGGCTTCTATATTGACCACAGAATAAACGAAAAAAAATAGCGCCAGGCCCCAGGTCTTTTTATTCCGATTGAGTGTTTGAAGTTTGTTGATAATATGCACTAATGATACGCATATACAAAAAGAATAAGGAATTCTCGGTAATAAGTTCCGCAGAGCTTGGTGATAACACCACAGACGCAATATGGCTTGATCTGCTTCAGCCCGATGCCGATGAGATAAACTCTGTTCAGAAAATACTTAACCTAAGCTTACCAACAAAAAAAGAAATGTACGGCCTGGAAATATCTAACAGGCTTTACCAGGAAAACGATAATTACTTCATGACCATTTACATGTTGGTTGGCTCGGAAACAAATAACCCTGCGATAGAACCGGTAACTTTCGTTTCAGCAGGAAATAAACTGGTAACGGTAAGGTACGTTGATCCTCAGCCCTTCAGGGAATTCATCAGCAGAAAAGAAAAGATCACCGCGCATAACATTGATGGTGTTGATATAATGATAAGCCTGCTTGAAAACATTGCCGAAAGGGTTGCCGATATTCTTGAAAAGAATGGTCACGAAATAGATGACCTTTCAAGAAAAGTTTTCAAACCAACAAAAATAACTGCCACCGGCAAGAAAAGTACGAACTATGAAATAGTTCTGAAGAACATTGGCTTCTACGGCGATATAGTTGCAAAATCACGCGAGAGCCTTGGCACCATTTCAAGGCTTGCAGCCTATATAGGACAGAATAAAAAATTCATCCACGATGCCGAGGAAATAAACAGGATAGATGTTCTGGCATCTGATTTGAAAGCACTTACCGACCACGCAAAATTCGTTGCCAGTAAAATAAACTTCCTGCTTGAAGCAACACTGGGAATGATAAGTATTCAGCAGAACAGCATTATAAAAATATTCACTGTGGCCACCATGGTTTTCCTGCCACCAACTTTAATAGCAAGTGTTTATGGCATGAACTTCCATAACCTTCCGGAACTTAACTGGCAGCATGGCTACCTGTACGCCCTTACCCTAATGTTCTTAAGCGCACTTATACCACTTCGTTATTTCAAAAAGAAAGGCTGGTTAAAGTGAACCCGGTAGCATTTATAATCTGCGCCTATGGTATCTGCTTCAACCCGAACCAGATAACTTACATGGAACCACAGGGAAATATCACCAGTAATTGCAGAATTAGTTTTGCAAAACGCAGTGATAATATCACCGTTGATGCCTCTTGTGAGGAAATTGCAGCAAAAATAAATCAGCAACTATCTGAAAAGCTTGAAAAATAAGCTCTATTTTTATTATTTGATTTCCAGATGTTTTCCATATATCTAGTAGCCCTACCTATTACCTTAGTTGCTCGTGTGGCGGAATTGGTAGACGCAAGGGACTTAAAATCCCTCGGACTTTACCGTCCATGCCGGTTCGATTCCGGCCACGAGCACCAACTAGCTATGGCTTGGCACGCCAAAGTTCAATCTGGGGACGTAGCTCAGCTGGATAGAGCGGCAGATTCCTAATCTGTAGGTCGGAGGTTCGAATCCTCTCGTTCCCACCACACCAAATTCTACCCATAAAAAAACCCGCCTGAAAAGCTAAAAAGCCTTCACATCTTCGCACGGGAAAGATTCGGTACAGGCGCTGCAGGTATATTCCGCAAGGGCGTTAACACTAGATAAAATAATAGTAGAACCGGTAATATCCATACCCACTTCTTCGCGAAGTTTTGAAAGTGCGCGTGAAAATGTTTCTGGCTTCATGCCTAAGCGTGATGCAATTAGCGATTTATCATACGGAAGGTGAAGAGTTACGTTCTTTGCGGCTCTATCTTTGCATAAACGAAGTAGAAAACAGCCAATCCGTTGAGGTGCGGTTTGAATGGTTAAATGCTCTATTTCCCTGCGGTGCTTTTTCTGCCTGATTGAGATCAGCCTTATTAGATTAAAAGCAAGTTTTTGATCGGTATTCATGCAATCCATAAGTGTTTTAAGGGGCATCTGGAATAGAGTAGTTTGTTCAACCGCTTCTGCGCTGTATGAATATTTAGATTCATCAAACAACGCGTGGTTACCGAAAACATGACCATCAGTGATAATATCAACTATGGCCTCTTCGCCATCCAAAGTTTCGCGGAACAGTTTTACCCAA
Source organism: uncultured Rickettsiales bacterium (assembly GCA_964564045.1). GTDB lineage: Bacteria > Pseudomonadota > Alphaproteobacteria > Rickettsiales > UBA8987 > JAMHZE01. The sequence continues at coordinate 13,581 of CAZLZP010000017.1, read as the reverse complement.
CCAGATTTAATGATGTAAAAGAACTGGGCATCCTCTTCCTGCAGAAAAATCATCTCGCCCTTTCTTGCAGGGCGGCTAACCATAGCTCTTTCAAACTTAGCCTTAGATTCCGCTGAAACCCCTTCAAAAAACTCTATATCAAAAACATTCATGTAACAGTTTTAAATTATCTATTGTTGTTATGGGTGGAATATAGAGGTTTTTTGACTTTGGTCAATTTTTATAGTCAGTAAAAAAACGACAATGGACGACTAACTTAACCATCTGTTTTTTTATGCTTCCAGCAGTTTTGCCCATACAACACAACAAGGGAGAGGCTCAATTTTCCTTTGAGGAACTATTCTTTTCCAGAACCGATGAAAGGGGTATAATTCTTTCTGGCAACAGCATTTTCCAAAGAATTAGTATGTATCAATGGGAAGAGCTGTTTAAAAAACCTCATAATTTAATTCGCCACCCAGATATGCCTAAAGCGGTTTTCTGGCTGTTGTGGGATACTATAAAAAAAGGTGAGCCGATTGGCGCTTATGTAAAAAACAGAGCGAAAGATGGCAGATACTACTGGGTTTTTGCAATTGTAACGCCAGTTGAAGGCGGATATTTATCTGTGCGCCTTAAGCCAAGCAGTGCTTTCTTTAAGATAGTAGAAGAAGAATATAAAGCGCTTGTTTCTCTGGAATACTCAGGAAAGCTAGCTCCAAAAGATAGCGCATTAAAGCTTCTTGATAGGCTGAAGGAACTTGGCTTTAACGATTATGGCGAGTTTATGTCGGCGGCGCTCAGTGCGGAAATTGCCTCTCGTAATGGTAACTTATCCAGAGACCATGACAGAGCTTTAACTTGCTTTGATGATCTAATGCAATCTGCTCAAACATTAATAAAACATAGTAACAATATTATTTCTGTATACGAAAGGAACAGCCATGTCCCACTAAATCTGCAGATACAATCTGGCCAGCTTGGCGAAGTGGGCGCCACAATAGGCGTTATAGCCAATAATTATAATATAATTTCATCTGAAATAAAAAGAGACCTGGGTGATTTTATAAATTCTGCCCAACAGGTTTTTAAAACCATAAATGATGGTAGGTTTTTATTCTGCGTTTCTAAAGTGCAGGAAGAGGTTATTAGTTTTTTCAAAGAAGAGCCAGAGCTAGAGGGCGTTTCAAACCAGGAAGAAATGGTGGGCTTGGAAAAACAGCGCGCAGCATACATGAAAAAAGCGACCGATGGTTTAAAAAGAATAGGCGAAAAAGCAGAGAAGTTCCAAAGCGATTGTAAATCAATGAAAATGCTAACTTCTGGTCTGGAAGTTACAAGAGTTATGGGCAAGGTAGAAAGTGCGCGCCTTACAGATACTAAGGGCGGATTAAACGAGCTTATAGATGATCTTGAGTCTTTGCAGGTCTCTATCGCCGATAGCCTTAAAGAAATAGAACAGATGAACAGGCAAATACAACACAATATGCAACGGGTTTTAAGAATTTCCGCAGGGCAATAATAAATTTTGGTAGTTTTTGACTTTGGTCAATTTGCATAGCGTTCAGCGGAGTTATGGAGGCCTTATTAATAACTAAAAGTGAGTATTTATGAATATTTGTAAAAAAGCAGCCTCATTATCTATCTTTTCAACACTTTTGCTTTCTACTGCGGTTATCGCTGAAGAAGCTAAAACTGATATGCAAGCTTATAGCCCATGGCAAGTTAGACTTAGGGCAATAGATGTTATTCCAGACACAGATTCAAAACTTGTTGGTATAGCTGGTAAGGCGGAAGCTAATACTAATATAGTTCCGGAATTCGATATTTCTTATTACTTCACCAAAAATATTTCTGCTGAGCTTATTCTTGCTACTACAGAGCATAAAGCAAAAGTGAAGGATGGAGCAAGTACAACTCAGCTTGGTTCGGTGTGGTTGTTACCTCCAACTTTAACAGCGCAGTACCACTTTAATACTGATGGAATGGTTCAGCCTTATGTAGGTGCAGGCATAAACTATACCTGGTTCTATAATGTTGATAAAGGCCCAGGCCTTGACAGAGTTCAGTATGAAGATAGCTTCGGCGAAGTGCTGCAGGCGGGTGTTGATATAATGAAAGATGAACACTGGGGCTGGAACTTTGATGTTAAGAAAGTATTCTTAAATACAGATGTATCTGTTAATAACGGTGGTATCACAGGAAACGTGGACTTAGATCCGTGGATTATTGGTACTGGTATAACTTATAGATTCTAGGTTATTTATTGGACAGTTTTTTGTACATATCAGGAGATTTTAGTGTGAGCACTTTGCTGGCAATGTTCACGGCTGGTCTTGTTGGCGGCTTTTCACATTGCACGGGCATGTGCTCACCTTTTTCTATAGGGTTTGCTACAAAAAATTATCAGAAGATCGAACCTAAAAAACTAAACGAGTGGAATCGGGCTAAAGCAAGCCTGGTTCTGCCGTATCACCTTGGCAGAATTACAACCTATGCATTTTTGGGTGCTGTTTCTGCTTATATTGCATCAATGGTAAGTCATACAGATTGGTTCTCGTACGCTAGAATGGCGATGATAATTCTTGCAGGTTTATTCTTTATATTTGCGGCGTTAAATTCAACCGCGCTTAATAAATTTATAAAAGTTCCTTACTCAACAAAATTTTTTACAAAGCTAAGCAAGCCCCTATTCGGAAAATCTGATTTCCTAAGCACATACACTATGGGTATTCTGCTTGGTTTTATTCCGTGCGGGCTGGTTTATGGCGCACTGATGGTGGCGGCTTCCACAGCCAACCCTATGTTTGCCGCTCTTTCCGTTGCAGCCTTCGGCTTTGGTACCATCATTCCACTTTTTGCAACAACTTATGGTGCAGGCTTTTTTATAAGAAGATTCAGGAATCATTTCAGAAAAATTGCACCGGCAATGATGTGTGTGAACAGTGTTTTAATATTTATTATGATCTTTAAACTTTACTAAAAGAGGAACTATGACAGCAGTAGCAAAAACAGAATATAATTATGGTATCGTAAAATTATTTACGATAGCGGCGGTGTTTTGGGGTATAGCAGGCTTTACAGTTGGTCTGCTGATAGCTCTGCAAATGACATTCCCTCAACTAAATTTTGGTGAATATTTTACATTTGGCCGCTTGCGCCCGCTTCACACATCTGCGGTGATATTTGCGTTTGGCGGTAATGTACTTTTCGCTACAAGCTACTTTGTTGTTCAGCGCACATGCAGAACAAGGCTATGGGGCGATAAATGGGCATTATGGACATTCTTTGGCTACCAGGCATTTATTTTAATGGCTGGGCTTGGTTACCTTGCAGGAGTTACACAGGGCAAAGAATACGCTGAACCGGAATGGTATGCCGACCTATGGCTTTGCCTGGTTTGGGTGCCTTACCTGATAATATTTTTAATGACTCTTAAAAACCGTAAGGAGCCACACATATATGTTGCTAACTGGTTCTATCTTGCATTTATAATAACGGTTGCGGTACTTCATATAGTTAACAACCTTTCACTTCCACTTAGCATTATAGGAATAAAAAGCTATCCTGTGTGGGGTGGTGTGCAATCGGCTCTTATTCAGTGGTGGTACGGGCATAATGCTGTAGGCTTCTTTTTAACAGCGGGCTTCTTGGGAATAATGTATTACTTCGTTCCTAAACGCGCACAACGCCCTGTATATTCTTACCGCTTATCGATACTTCACTTCTGGTCTTTAATATTCATTTATATCTGGGCAGGGCCACACCACTTGTTATACACCGCACTACCAGACTGGGCTCAAACACTTGGTATGACATTCTCTATCATGTTATGGATGCCTTCATGGGGCGGAATGATAAACGGTGTTATGACACTTTCTGGCGCATGGAATAAACTGCGTGAGGATGCTGTTCTTCGCTTCATGATAATAGCTTTAGCATTTTACGGTATGAGCACATTTGAAGGGCCGTTAATGTCTATCAAGTCTGTTAATGCGCTTTCGCACTATACCGACTGGACAATTGGCCACGTTCACTCCGGCGCACTTGGCTGGGTAGGCTTCATTTCCATGGGTGCTATATACCATCTTATTCCGGTTCTGTGGAACAAGAAAGGCCTGTACTCTGACAGGCTGGTTAACATTCACCTATGGACAGCAACTATCGGTATCGTTCTTTACATTACTTCAATGTGGGTTGCAGGAATAATGCAGGGCCTAATGTGGAGATCGTACACCGAATATGGGTTACTTGAATATTCATTCGTTGAAACAGTTCAGGCGATGCACCCGTATTACTTTATTCGCGCGATGGGCGGCCTGCTGTATCTGGGCGGCTATGCAGATACAGCCCCAATCCG
>CAZLZP010000017.1:8917-9232 GCA_964564045.1 uncultured Rickettsiales bacterium | reverse complement strand
AGCTGGCGGCGCAATGATGGTTTACAACATGGTTAAAACTATCAAATCAAAAGAGCTTGCGAATGATAGAACTGAATCTCAAAATCAATTAATCGGAGAAGTGGCATATGCTTAATAAACATAAAAAAGTAGAGAAGAACTCTATATTGATGCTGCTGTTCATTATTATAGTTGTTTCTATTGGCGGGTTAGTGGAAGTTGTTCCCCTGTTCCGTCTGGAAACAACTATTGAACCGGTAAAAGGTGTTCGCCCGCTTACCCCACTAGAGCTTGCGGGGTATAACATCTATATCCGCGAAGGCTGCTATAACTGCC
>CAZLZP010000017.1:0-8897 GCA_964564045.1 uncultured Rickettsiales bacterium | reverse complement strand
GCGCCCGCTGCGTGACGAGGTGGAAAGATACGGCCATTATTCACTGGCTGCTGAAAGTATGTACGATCATCCATTCCAATGGGGTTCAAAACGTACCGGTCCTGATCTTGCACGTGTTGGTGGCAAGTATTCTGATGAATGGCAAGCACAGCACATGAAAGATCCTCGCTCAGTTGTGCCAGAATCTATTATGCCTAGATATGCTTTCATGGAAAATAAAATAGCTAATCTTAAAAACATTGGCGACCACATGAAGGCGTTAAAGGCGCTAGGCGTTCCATACACTGATGAAATGATAGAGAATGCTTATAATGATGCTATTGCCCAGGCTTCTAACGATATCGACCACACCGGCCTTGAACAAAAATATGGCGCAAAAGTGAATGCCCGTGATTTTGATGGTGATGCTGAACATACCACAGAGCTTGATGCGCTTATCTCTTATCTGCAGGTGCTTGGCACAATGGTAGATTTCAAGGAATACGATAAACAAATCAAAGATCAGGAAAGCAAATGAGTGAAGCAGAAATAATAAATTACAAAATCTTTGGATTGTTCATATTCATGGGAATATTTTTTTATGCTGCGTTTTATGCATATCGCCCAAAGAACAAAAAGACTTTTGAGAAACTGGCAAGACTACCAATAGAAGATTAATTCGGAGAAAGATTATGGTTGATAAAAAAGAAATAGATAAGCATTCAGGGGTTGAAACTACCGGGCATGACTGGGATGGCTTGAAAGAGCTTAACAACCCTACGCCTCGTTGGTGGTTATGGGTGTTCATCATCTGCTGCATATGGGCATTTGGCTACTGGATATTTTATCCTACCTGGCCAACATTCAAAGACCACACCGTTGGTTCTTTAGGATGGACACAATATAATAAACTAGAAAAAGACCAGGGAGTAATAAGAGCCAGAAAACAGAAATACATGGATAAAATAGAAAAAATGTCCGTAGAGGAGATACGTAATTCTGATGAGGTTTTTCAATTTGCACAGGCAGCGGGTGGGGCATTATTCAAAGATAACTGCGCTACATGTCACCAGATAGGCGGCGCTGGAGCAAAAGGCTACCCTAACCTGAATGACGATGAATGGATTTGGGGTGGTAGCTTAGCAGAAATTCAGCAAACAATTACTCATGGTATCCGTGCAAAAGATGATAGCACTCGTCAATCTATGATGCCTTCATTCGGCAAAGATGGAATTCTAACCAAAGAAGATATTGCAAAGGTAACTAACTATGTTTTATCTCTTCAGGGCAAAAATTCTAACAAAGACCAGCAATATCTGGTTGATGGCAGAACTGCTTACGATAATAACTGCGCAGCTTGTCATGGTGCTAATGCCGAAGGTAATAAAGATTTTGGCGCGCCGAATCTTGCTAATGCAATATCACTTAAAGCCGGCACCCAGGAAGAGATATTCAACCAGGTTTGGAATGCAAAAATGGGTATGATGCCAAACTGGGGTGAGCGCCTAAGTGAAGATCAGATAAAACTGTTAACCATTTATGTTCACTCTCTTGGTGGCGGGCAATGACGGTTCCGGTAATTACATATTTCCAAAAACGAAAAAAAATCTATCCCCAGCGTGTCTGGGGTAGATACCGGAAGATCAAGTGGGTGGTAACTGTTACCGCCCTTTTCGTTTATTATATGGCGCCGTGGCTTCGTTGGGATAGGGGTCCTAATGCGCCAGATCAGGCCATTCTTATCGATATGCCTAATCGTCGCGGATATTTCTTTATGTTCGAGATATGGCCGCAGGAAGTTTATATTCTAACTGGTATTTTGATATTAGCCGCTATCGGCTTGTTCTTTATAACCTCAATTCTTGGCCGCGTTTGGTGCGGCTATCTATGCTTTCAAACCATATGGGTAGATTTTTTTGTTTGGGTGGAACGCATTGTTCAGGGCAATCGCAACAACCGCATGATGCTCGATAAAAAGAAACTCTTCCAGAATGGAAAGATCAACTTTGAAAAGATTTGGAAAAAAGGACTAACGCATTTTCTGTGGATATTAATTGGTCTTTCAACTGGTGGGGCGTGGGTTTTCTATTTCAATGACGCGCCTACGTTATTCGACCAGATGATACACCTGGATGTTCCCTTCTCTACGTGGGGCTGGATAGTTGCCCTGGCAACTGCAACATATATAATGGCTGGCTTTGCACGTGAACAGGTTTGTGAATTTATGTGCCCGTATGCACGTTTTCAATCTGCAATGTTCGATAAAGACACCCTTATAATCACTTATGATGAAGACAGGGGCGAGCCTCGTGCAAAACATAAGCAGGGTGAAAGCTGGGAAGGCAAAGGCCATTGCGTGGAATGTATGAAGTGCGTGAATGTTTGCCCAATGGGTATTGATATCAGAAATGGTTTGCAGATGGAATGTATCACCTGTGGACTATGTATTGATGCCTGCAACGAAACCATGGATATGGTTGGCCTGCCTCGTGGCCTTATTCGCTACGATACCGAGAGGAATAAGATAAGAAAGAAAAACGGCCTTGAGCCTATATATCGAATTTTCCGCCCCAGAACCATTTTTTATGCGCTTATACTATGCACTGTTAGCAGCATAATATTATATCAGCTATTGAACAGAAAGTTACTGGAGATAAATGTTGTTCATGACCGCTCGCCGCTGTTTGTAACAATGTCTGATGGCTCTATTCGTAACGGTTATGATATTAAAATACTCAATAAAACTCATGATGACAAAAGCTATAGCTTGAAGATTGAAGGAATACACCTATCTAATATACAGGTACAAAGCGCTGGCGAGGTTACGTCAGAATCGCTGAATGTTTTTGCAGAATCTGTGGGACATTTCAGGGTATTTTTAACCGCCGAAAAACAAAAACATAAGCGTAAGGAAATTGAGTTTGAGCTTATTGATAATGAAAATAAAGAAGTGGCAGAGCACGAATCGATATTTATGAGCGGTAACTAAGATGACAGAAACAAAACAAAAAAAGAAATTAACCGGAAAAAGAGTGTTCATCTATTTTCTGATATTCTTTGGAATTATCATAATAGTTAATACCCTTTTTATTAAAGTGGCTTTAAAAAGCAACCCCGGCGTGGTTTCAGAGCATACTTACGAAAAAGAAATGAAGCTTGAGAAATCTCAGCATGAGTGAGGTGGCTAAATTATGTTCGTGCATTCATTGCGGTAATGATGTTCCGGGTGGACAAAGTTTTTGCTGCAACGGCTGCAAGTGTGCTTATTCTATAATTAATAATTTAGGGTTAGATAGATTTTACGATCTGCGCAAAAGTTTAGGAATTTTTAAAACTGATAAATTAAAAGATAATATGTCAGATTACGATTTCAGCAGCTATGTAAAAAAACTCGATACTGGCGAGAACGAGCTGCAATTCACAGTTGGCGGCATTACCTGTTCATCGTGCGTGTGGCTTATTGAAAGCGCCTTGGCAAAACAAAAGAATATAGTTGGCGCGCGGGTTAATCTTTCCACTAAAAAACTGGTAATTCGTTGGAATGGAGATACGGCGCTTGGTAACGAATATGCGGCGCTGGTGATTCAAATGGGCTATGAACTTGCACCATACGATTCTCAGGAAATTTCAAAAAAAGATGAATCGCAAAGCAGAAGCCTGCTAATTAAAATAACACTCGCCGGGTTTGCCCTTGGCGGAATAATGATGTTCTCAGATGGTTTGTATCTGTATGAACGTGAACTTATAGGGCCTGCCACGCACGACCTGCTACACTTTTTGGTTATGCTGCTTGCACTGCCTGTAATAGTCTATTCAGGCTCGTTCTTCTTTGCTTCAGCCATAAATTCCATAAAACACCGCAGAACAAATATGGATGTGCCTATCGCCTTCTCTATTCTTGTTATAGCCGTTCTAAGCATTTACCAAACTTTTACAGGTGCTGAACATATTTATTTTGATTCTGCCGTAATGTTAATATTCACCCTGCTTATTGGCAGGTATCTGGAATTTAAAGCTCGGGCCAAAGCAAGAAGAAGTACAAAATCTATAACCGATATACTTTCCGGTTTCGCGCATCTTATAACTGAAAGCGGTATAAAAATAATACCCGCGAAAGATTTAAAAGAAGGAATGTTAATTCAGGTTAATATGGGCGAAAAGATTCCCGCAGATGGAATTATAACCAAGGGCGGCGCAGATTTTGATACCAGCCTTATAACCGGCGAAACCCTGCCTAAGCAGATAAATGCGAACGAAGAAGTAATGGCCGGAATGATGAATCTGGGCAATGTTGTTGAGGTTAAAGTTTCCAGACCATCTTCAAATTCAACACTTTCGCAAATTTTAAATCTTCTTGAAAAAACCGAGAAGAATAATTCAAAACTCAATACATTGGCAGAAAAAGCCACTCGTGCGTATGTACCGCTTGTTTATGGCACTTCAGCGCTTACATTCATTATCTGGTATTTTATTTTGGGTTCTGCGCTTGAAACGGCGATAATAAATGCCTGCGCCGTGCTTATAATAACCTGTCCGTGCGCCTTAGGTTTGGCGGTTCCTGTGGTGAACGTAGTTTCATTCGGTAAAATGTTAAAAAAAGGGCTTATACTTAAAAATGGTGAAACGCTGGAGCGCCTGAACGAAATTGATACAGCGGTTTTTGATAAAACCGGAACATTAACAACAGGCAACTTAAGGGTTCTAAACCCCGGTGATTTTACGGAAGATGAATTAAAGCTTGCAGCAAGTTTGGCATCTAAAAGTTCGCATCCGGCAGCAAAAGCTATCACAAAAATATATGAAGGCAGTTTGATAGAAGGGCTGGATATTAAAGAAATTCCTGGCCTTGGGCTTGAACTTCGGGTGGGTGAGAATATTGTTCGGCTTGGCAGGCCAAGCTGGATAGGCAGCAGCCATGATGTTAGCTCTAAAACTTCAATGGCATTTTCATCTGGCGGAAAAGTTAAGCACTTTGTTCTGGAAGACGAGATAAGGAAAGACGCAAAAGAAGTTATCAGTAAAATTCATAAAGCTGGCATTAACACAATAATTCTTTCAGGCGATGTTGAGTATCAGGTGAAAAAAGTTGCTGACGATCTGGGCATAAAAACCTACAGGTCAAAACTTCTGCCGCAGGAGAAATATGATTTTATAAATAATTTAAAAGATACTGGTCACAAAATATTAATGGTGGGTGATGGCCTTAATGATGCGCCTTCCATCAAGCTGGCTGATGTAGCTATATCTCCGGGAAGTGCGGTTTCTATCACACAGAACTCTGCCGATATTATATTTTCAGGTGATAAGCTAGCGCCAGTTTATGATTCAATTAAGATCGCAAAAAAATCTATAACTCTAATAAAACAAAATATTTATTTATCGTTTCTGTATAATTTTGTGGCGATACCGTTCGCAATGGCAGGCTTTATAACCCCTATAAGCGCAAGTATTGCCATGAGCGCCAGTTCAGTTATAGTGGTGCTAAACTCGTTAAGACTAGAAAGAGATTAATATGGAAGCTTTAATAATACTTATACCCGCAACCCTTATAATAAGCCTTATAGGTTTGGCCTTCTTTATCTGGCAGGTTAGGAATAACCAGTACGAAGACCCCGAAGGAGCTGCCGCCCGCGCCATATTTGACGATGATAATAAGTAATAAAAAAACAAACTAAAATTAAGGTAAGCGTATATAATATAACCAAAAGCTTGGTAGTGGCGGGATATTTCGCGCATAAAAAAACCCGCCTGAAAAGCTAAAAAGCCTAAACAGACGGGTTCTTAAAATATTAGCAGAAAATTAGTCAGCTACTTTTAGATCAACTGCAGAATCTTTGCCTTTTTCGCGGCTTATTTCGAAGCTTACGCGTTGGCCTTCATTCAAGCCTTTAAGGCCAGAATCTTGAACAGCAGAAATATGTACGAATACATCTTTACCGCCTCCGCCTTCTGGTTGAATAAAGCCGTAGCCTTTAGTTGGGTTGAACCATTTTACTGTTCCTGTTGCCATAGTATTTCTCCTATTTGGCTGTTAAAGAGTTTGCTTAAATTAAAATCAAAACCATTTACCAACCTAGGTAAACGATCTTCAGAAACTCTTAGGCACGCAATTAGGAATACTTTAGAACTTAAAGAAACTTAAAGAAACTTAAAGAAACTTAAAAACGAAATCTTGAGAGTAAATGAGAACTCTGAAAAGGTATATAGGGGTTAGTTAGCTGTAAGTCAAGTTTATTTGGGGTTTGCGCCAAAAGAAGGGCCAATAATAACTAATTGCTGCACTTGTATTAACCAAATACCCTACTATACTACTCAACATATTAACACTAAAACAAAGGCTTGTATGAAATCTATCTCTAAAACCCTTATAATTTCGGCACTTATGCTAACAGCAACAACTGCAGCCAACGCAGCGCCGGCAACCTACAAATTAGATGATAGCCACACAGCAGTAACCTGGCAGGTTCTGCACATGGGCTTCAGCCATCCAACGGGCAAGTTCATGAATATTGATGGCGCACTGGTGCTAGATGAAGAAAAGCCAGAAAACAGCAGCCTTAACGTAACCATTCCGGTGGCAAAACAGGAAAGCGGCGTACCAAAGCTTGATGAACACATGAACGGCCCCGATTTTTTTGATGCTGCAAAATTCCCCACCGCAACATTTAAAAGCACCGCGGTTGAAGTAGCGGCCGATAAAAAAACCGCGAAAGTTACCGGCGACCTTACACTTAAAGGCGTAACTAAACCAGTAACGCTAGATGTAACACTTGTTGGCAGCGGCGAACACCCAATGACAAAAGCCCGCACCCACGGCTTTGATGCAACCACTACAATTAAGCGTTCCGATTTCGGCGTAAGCTACGGCGTACCTATGGTAAGTGATGAAGTAAAACTGACAATTGTGAGCGAGGCGAATAAGGCTGATAAGTAGGTTTACAAGTTGACCAGTTTACAGGTTTACTAGTTAAGAATAAAAAAAGCCCCGCGAAAGCGGGGCTTCTAGTTTGTTAGGTTCCGGCGTTTGTAAACAAAGCCGGGATAAAAGTTATTTAAGCAGCGGCTTTTTCTACAGAGCCGGTAGTTACTACAGGGAAATCTATTTTTGTTTCCGCAAGGTGATTGAAATAATTACTGAATATATTCACACAGGTTACTGTTAATATATCTATAACTTCACCATCATTAAAACCAGCAGCACGAATTTCCGCAAGGTCGGTATCGCTTACATTGCCGCGCAACTCTACTATTTTACGTGCAAAGGTTAGTGCAGCCTGCGTTTTAGCATCGTCTGATTTAGCCTGCAAATTCATAGCAAGTTCGGTTTCCGAAATTTTCTTATCTTTACCAAGCGCAGTATGGGCAGATGCACAATAATTACAGCTATTAGCACCAGCAACCGCAACTGCTATCTGCTCTTTGAGTTCAGGAGTAAGTTTGCTATCTTGCAAAGCACCTATAGCCCCAACAAAAACGCCTAGCGTTGCTGAAGAATTAGCCATAGTTGTAAAAACATTAGGTGTTGAACCCATCATTTCCTTAACTTTGGTAAGAAGTTCCTGAGATTTAGCATCAGGATTTGCAGCCGGTTGAATTCTAGGCATAATATATCTCCATTTAGGGTTTTAAAGTTTAGTCGTGCTTGTAGTTTCTGTAGTTACGGTCGTTATCGTTCCAGTTGTTATGTTTATCATTACGTTCATTGCGATTATATTTATTGTAATATTTCCAGTTGCGGCAATGGCCTTTTTTACTTTGACCAGGCGGGCAGAAACGACGTTCGTTATTAAACCTTGATGAATTGTAATTAACATATTCATCACCATAATAATAAGCCCTGCCATTACGGTAATAAGGCTGCCCGGAATTCACCTGAAGCTGGGTTGCAGTAGTTAACAGATCTTGTCCGAATGTTTGTGCCTGAGAAGCAGGAGCATAAAATGATGCGATAGCAATAGCTGCCATTAAAGCGTAGCTTTTTATTTTATTAGAGTAATTCATAAACTTCCTTTTTTGAGTTATCTGTTTTTACCCTGGCTGATATTTTTTTTAACTACCCTTCATCCTTAAATTTATAAATTATCCATAAAAAAAAGCCCCGCATTTGCGAGGCTTTCTTTTTAGCGTATTTGCTTGCGCAATTAGCTAGCAAGTAATGCAAGAAGAAGAATCGCAACGATGTTAGCGATCTTGATCATTGGGTTTACTGCAGGGCCCGCTGTATCTTTGTACGGATCACCCACTGTATCGCCGGTTACTGCCGCCTTGTGAGCTTCAGAACCCTTGCCGCCATGATGACCTTCTTCAATATACTTCTTAGCGTTATCCCATGCGCCACCGCCTGCTGTCATGGAAATTGCCACGAACAAGCCAGTAACAATGATACCAAGAAGCATTGCACCAACCGAAGCGAACGCAGCCGCCTGACCAGCAATAGCATTGATAACGTAATAAAGTACAATAGGTGCAAGCACCGGAAGAAGTGAAGGAACTATCATTTCCTTGATAGCTGCCTTGGTTAGCATATCAACCGCGCGGCCGTAATCTGGCTTAGCAGTACCCGCCATAATTCCAGGAATTTCCTTGAACTGACGGCGAACTTCAACCACAACGCTACCAGCAGCACGACCAACGGCCTTCATGCCCATAGCACCGAACAGGTAAGGCAATAAACCACCCATTAGAAGCCCTACTACAACGAAAGGATCAGAAAGGTTGAACTGTACGTTAACATTCGGGAAGTAGTGTTTAAGATCTTCCGTATACGCAGCGAATAGTACAAGTGAAGCTAATGCCGCAGAACCGATAGCATAACCTTTTGTAACCGCTTTTGTTGTGTTACCAACAGCATCTAAAGCATCCGTAGTAACGCGAACTTCTTTCGGAAGGCCAGCCATTTCAGCGATACCACCAGCGTT
>CAZLZP010000016.1:0-22318 GCA_964564045.1 uncultured Rickettsiales bacterium | reverse complement strand
ACTTCAACATACTGCATATCTGCGCCCTTAACCTCAAACTGAATATCTTCCGATTTCCTTATCTCATTCATGTTGCCGCCTTGCTAATGATGTTCTAGAATTACACAAAAATTATGACTAATCAAAAAAATATTTACACCATAGCGCCGGAAGAGGATTTTTTACACACTCTTGCGACTTATATATTTAAGCTGGTAAAGGCAGATATGTTTGAACTTTCGAAGGTTCGCGTTATTCTTCCTAATCGCCGTTCTGCGCTTAAGCTGAAAGATGATTTCATAAAAATATCACCCGCTAAGGCGGTGCTTCTGCCGCAAATACTCTCTCTTTCTGAAATGGATGAATCTCAGCCGGAAATTCTAAACCTTATAAATCCGGCAGATATTCTTCCTGTAATTTCGTCGGAAAGAAGACTGATGTTACTTGCCGATATGATAATTAAAAACGCTTCGCAGTTTGGTATACTGGAAATAAATTTCGATGCGGCGTTACGGCTTTCGGGGTCTTTATGCCAACTGCTAGATGATATGGAAAAGCACGGTCTTGGCATAGATGCGCTTGAAAACATTCTGCCAGATGAACTTTCTCGCCACAGGTAAGTCTGGAATTCATTAGGTTCATATTTGCCGAATATCCAAAGCTTCTTTCAACTCTTGGCGTTACAGATTACGCACACAGAACTAACCATATACTTGATACATATTCGCACTCACTGCAGCAGAATGGTTCGGCTTCGTATATATTCATAGTGGGTTCAACCGGCTCTATACCTGTAACACGCAGGCTTATCAAAACCATTTCGCAGATAGAGAAAGGGTTCGTTGTGCTTCCGTATATTGATTTAAAACTGAATTCGTTCGAGTGGGCAGAACTCGGCAGCCCCGATAATCAGATATCGCACCAGAAGCATTTATTTAATCTTTTGAAATTTATCGGGGTTGCGCCTTCCGAGGTTAAGCTTCTTTCATCAAGCGGAACGGAAAAACAAACAACCGTAAGCAATTTAATGCGTAGCGCATCAACGCTGCAAAGCTGGCGTAACGCTAAAGGCGCCCAGTTTAATTGGATAAAACTTATCACCGCTGAAAATTCAGTTCACGAGGCCAAGCTTATTTCTACAATTATTCGGTATAGGCTAGGGCAGGGAAGTTCAGTTGCGCTTATTACTGCTAACCGTAATCTTGCAGAGAGCGTGCATTTATACTTGCACAAATTAGGCGTAGAAATAGATGATTCATCAGGCGTAACCTTCGATAGAACGCGTGAGGGTAAATTCTTCATCGAGGCCGCAAACCTTATATCTGGCGGGTTTAAAATCACCGCGTTACTTTCACTTTTAAAAAATGAATTCGCAGAAATATCTAAAGCCGAACTCAGTATTTTAGAAAAAGATATCATCCGTAAAAATAATATCAGAACCCTACACCAGTTAGTTTCTTCGCTGCAAGTAAGCGAAGCTGGCGAAGCAATACATAAAATGCTGGAAGCCATTTACAAACTTTCTGAAAGGCAGAAAACCCTGGCCCAGCTTATCAAGCAAACCTACACAATAATAAACGCCGTGGCCCCAAAGCTTGAAATTAATGATAACTGGCAGAATATAGAAAAGCTGCTGAACAACTTTACGGCGCATGGTGAAAGCCACGTTGAAACCAACTTGTATGCCGATGCTGTAATAACAATTCTTTCGCAGCTTAAAACCTGGCCACGATATATACCTAACCGTAATGTTGCGATACTTTCGCCAATTGAAGCGCGTCTGCAGCATTTCGATTGTGTGGTGTTGGGTGATCTTACCTTGGGTTCGTGGCCTGCGGGTAAGTTCTCGCCGTGGTTCAGCCGAAATATGTTCCGCAATATGGAACTGCCGTTCGAGGAAGATTCCATTTCGCTTGCCGCGCACGATTTCGCAGCGCAGCTTCACCAGAAGGAAGTTTACATTACTCATGCGCAGTATAATTCCGGAGAGCCGCTGATAGAATCTCCGTTCGTAAGCCGGGTAAGGGCGTTCTATAAGGCCGTTGCAGGCGCAGAAATGCTGCCAGATGAAACGTATCACAATATGGTGGCTGAGCTTGATGGTAATAATTCGCAGCGCAAGAAAACGGTTAAGCCTGCACCAAAAATTCCTTCCCATGCGTCTATCAAAAAACTTTCGGTAACCAAAATTGAAACTCTGCTGAAGAACCCATATGCAATTTACGCTTCAGAAATTCTAAAACTTAGAAAGCTGGATGATCTGGAAAAAGAGCCCGACCACAAAGAATACGGAACTTTTGTTCACAAGGCGCTACAGAATTTTACCGAGGCTCATTTACTGAATGCCGAAAAGATAAACAAAGAGCTTTTCGTGCAAACTGTTCAAGCCACCTATGAAGAGTTCGATAAACTAAATCAGGCAAGCGCTTCGTGGGTAATGCAGCTTAATAACATGGCAAGCTGGTTTGTAGAACTAGAGCAGGAAGATGTTCGGCAGCTGCAGGATATAAAAGCTGAAATTTCCGGCAAAATGCAGATGGGCGATTTCATTTTAACCTGCAAGGCCGATAGAATTGAACTGGCACGTGGCAACATTGTTAACATAGCAGATTATAAAACCGGGCGTTACCCTAAACAACTTCATGTGCAGCGCCTTATATCGCCGCAGCTATTGCTGGAAGGCTTAATGGTAAAGCATGGCGGCTTTGATGGTATAGATTCTAACTACAAGCTTGGCTCTATAGTTTACTACAACTTCTCATTCTCGGAAAATGGGCCAGAGAAAAAGGTTTACGCTAATATAGATATGAACGAGATAATACCTGTTGTTGAAGCGGAATTGAATAACCTGATAGCCGATCTGAACAACCCGGAAGTTCCTTACTTAATTCGCCCGAACCCAAAGCTTCAGCCAGAATTTGATGACTATGAACATTTGGAGAGATTAGAGAGAACAAAAAAAGGCTGGTGATCAGCGCTCGGTTACGATCGCTTTCTTAGGGCCTTTGAATGTGCTTATAAGATCTATGCTGTAAACGCCTTCCTCTATTTCTTCAAAGTCTTTTGCCTTTTTCTTTATTTTTTTGATATCTTCTGCGCTCAGTTCTAAAGGCGCGCTCTGCGTGCGTTCAGTGCCAGTGAAATATTCCGACTGATATCTTATCTCATCGTTAACAGTATCTATAACTATACGACCAACCTCTTCAGGTACTACAGTATCGCCATCTTTAAAATATACTCGGCCTAGTCTGTGGCCATATTTTATCAGTTCCTTGATATCATCAAGTTCTGTCTTTTCAGCATCTTTTTCGTCAGTGGTCTGTCTGGCGCTCGCGTAAAACTGGCCACCTTCTACCACCTGTTCTATCCTTGATTCCAGGGCGAAGGCTGCTGCCTGCAGTCTTTCCGCATGGAAATCGCGCTCTGGAACAAAGTCATCAGCTTCACGTTTGCCATATATTTTTTCCAGCGCTGCTATATCAAATGGCTGGTAGTGATCGTAATAATGGATCTTCTGCATAAAGCCTGTTGTATGTTCGTGGTACGACATAAGCGTGTTCAGGTTTGTATCAAGCTCAGATTCCATTTCAGGATTTGTTCTGTCCTCAGCATCAAAATGATTATATATCTGTGGATGCGAAAGGCCAATTGCATGGCCGATCTCATGCCTTATTACCTGTTCCATCTTATCCATAAAAAAGCCACGAAGCTTTATCGCTTTTGCGTGATCTACAGACATATCAATGTTAAGGCCTAAAGGTTCTGAGTCCCACATATCATCCTTGCCACGTGGAAGATTTGTGCCACCTTCTAAAGAATTAAGTCCGCTAAAGTATGGTGATCTGAATCTGAATAACTGAAAATCAGGACCGTATGGAATAGTTATACCCCTTGTTTCAAGGGCAGCTGCATCTGCTTCATTCAGACTCTCAAAATTATAGAATTCTATCTTTACTTTACCTTCTAGTTCACGGAAGCTTTCTTCACAGATGTTAAGCATCTGGTTGCCTATATCTAATGTTGGTAGGCTATAGTCTTTACCTACATCTTCCATTATTGGGTAACTGTAAAATACAATAGTTGTACCATCGGTAGCTTGTCTATCTACCTTACTGCCGCTTATTAACGCGGATTCATCTTTAACCTTAGGTTTTCCGTCTGTTGGGTCGCCCATATATCCACCTCAAGAATTTAGCTAAACCGCCTGCAAGCCGTGGATGAAGTAGTTGGTCAGCTCTTTGTCTTTTTTTACGGCGCGGCCTTCGCCGCCCGGGACTTTTCTTAATTCGGCGCCCATGGCCTCCATAATAGATTCAAACAATATATTCTCCAGGTCAGCTTCCTGATCTTGTACGAAGCTTACTGCATCTTTGGAAACTATTTTGCGCAGCGCATCAAACGCTATTTTTATACCATCATTGCCGGCCCATAATCTGAATTCTATTGAATTGGGGTAAGGCGTTGCCTGAGGCGCGAAGGCCAATTCACCAACTTTACAATTGTGAATAGAGCTAACTTCTTTTATGCCAAATGCTGATAAATATTCTTTTACCGCTTCTATAAGGTCTTTCTTGTTGAAGCTTTCATCGCTTTCAAAACCTATTTCGGTATATGGTCTGCCATCTTTGCCTACTATATGTTTTGCGAAGAAATAGATTTTTTTACCCAGGTCTTCCGGACTTAGTATTTTAGATAAACATCTGTAACCCGTTGCCGTGTGACAAATATAGTCGAAGCCTTCTTTACCGTTATACTTCTTAAAAACTGCCATACTGGCTGCTCCCTTTTTACAAACCCTGTTTTAATCGTACCCAAGTTCATTATAGCACTAAAAGGTTAATAAATCATTACCGGGGTTAGCTATTTGTTTTTTTAATCGGGTGTATGTAACTTTAGGTAGTATAAAATAACAACGGTATATCAATAAGATATTTAACATTGCCAAAAAACTCTGGGAAAATTTGCCTAAATTTCGAAGTAAAATTAACCTTTACATTAGAAATATTCCTATTTCATTTAAAAACTCTTGTGCATTCTTGCGTTTAGCTATAACGAAAAGTAGTACATTAACCAGATTCTAGATTCTAGATTCTAAAAACTGAAAAAAATGGCTAAAAAAACTGAAGATAAAAATAAAAAAGTTTCTGCAAAGCGCAAAAAGGCGGAAGCGCTTCCAAAAGATATTAAATCTCTGTTGAAAAAATCGCAGGTTCTTTCCGAGGCCCTGCCGTACATGAAAAAATTCAACGGCGAAACTTTTGTTATTAAGTTTGGCGGCAGCGCAATGGGTGATGATGAGCTTACCAAAAAATTCGCGCGTGATATTGTTCTGCTTAAGCAGGTGGGCATTAACCCTATAGTTGTTCATGGTGGTGGCCCTCAAATCGGTAAAATGCTTGAACGTCTTAAAATTAAATCGGAATTCATTGATGGCCTGCGTGTTACAGATAAAGCCACGGTTGATATTGTAGAAATGGTTCTAAGCGGAAACATAAACAAGGGGCTTGTTCAGTATATTAATGAAGCTGGCGGTACGGCTATTGGCCTTTCCGGCAAAGATGCCAACCTTATTAAGGCGCGTCGTGTACGCAAAACCAAGAAAGACCCTGAATCGAACATCGAGAAAATTCTTGATCTGGGATTTGTGGGTGAACCAACATACATCAACCCTGATATATTAGTTACGTTTGAAGAAACCGACATTATTCCGGTTATAGCGCCAATAGGTGTAGATGATAACGGCGATACTTATAATATTAACGCCGATACTGCGGCGGGTGCCATAGCTGCGGCGCTGGTTGCGCAAAAGCTTATAATGATGACAGATGTTAACGGCGTGCTAGATAAAGATAAAAACCTTATCAGCAAACTGCCGATGAGCAAAATTAAGAAGATGATAGCCGATGGCACAATTTCCGGCGGCATGATACCAAAGGTGGAAACCTGTACCAAGGCCATAATGAACAATGTTGAAGCCGCGCATATAGTTAACGGCAAAGTTCCTCACGTGCTTCTGCTGGAAATCTTCACCGAGCACGGAAGTGGTACTATGATAGAGTAATTAGCGCTGTATAGCTGGTTCGCTTGGTTTTAAAAGTCCAAGCTCTTTAATGTAATCATAGATAGATTTTAAGCCTAACTCACCGTCCTTATAAGGAACAACTTTGTTTTCTTTACTTATAGAATGAGTTTTTAAGTAAGTAATAGTTTCGTATAGTTTTGGATTTTTTCCGTCCGGCCCACCTATCAATAAATAATCCGGAAGGTCTAACTCAGAATTCTCTTTTGGCTTTATTTGGTCTTTAAAAAATCTCATTTTATTTTTGGTTTGCTCTAAAACACCAATTGTATCATCTAACATAGATTGAATAAATTCAGAGCCGGCTCTGTTTAATGAATCTAAACTTATAAGTTCTATTAAGTTTTCCTCCTTACCTATATTCCAAATATTTGCAGATTTACCAAAGTTAGGGCGCTCATTAAGATCGGCTCTCCCCCATGTGTGAGCTACCCCTCTATATATTAGTAGCTTTTCTCCGTGTGGATCTATAGCTATGTCTCTCAAGTTTTTTATATATTGTCCTAAAAAAATACGCCCTATCGGTATACTATCTCCGGATGAATTGTATACCCTTTCTGATTCAGGCTTCTCTTTTGCTAGCTCATTCAAAAATTCTTTAGCCTTTTTCTCTGCTAGGGCGCGCCCTTCAGATTTTTCTGAAAAGACTAAGTTAACAGCATTTAATTTTGCTTTTGAAAGAAAGTCAAAATACAAAAAGGCCTTTTTGGTATCGTGGTCATGAAAGTGTTGTGATATATAAAGTATAAAATCATCTTTCTTTTCATTAATTTCTTTTAATGTAAGCTCTTCAAATGGTTTACCATATAGATATTTTACATGTTCAGGTGAGTCTTCAATTGCAACCGAAAATCCCTTTTCCTTTAACTGGGGGAATGAATTAAGGAGAATATTTGCCTTTTTAGGGTCACTATGCTTGCAATCAGCTAAAAAAATTGTTGTGATCTCTTTTTTGTTGCAAGCCTCCAGAATAATTTCAAATATTTTTTCGGCTTCAACAGTTTGTCCCTCAGCGTCTAGAGCCATACCAGTATTTTTATCGAAATTAAGTTCTAAACTATTTACCCTATCATCAGAAGCTTTGATTACCCAGTTTTTTTCAGCTTCTTTGGGGCTTTTTGTGCACGAAGAAATAAAACTACTCACAGCAATACCCAGCGCTGTTATAGCAGTTCCTGCTTTTAAAAGTGTCCTGTTATTCCCCGCCATAAACTTTGTTTTACTAAAATTTAATATAAGAATCTGTGCGAGTGCGCTTTTGAAGAGCCGCTTCGATTGAGGGTGTTGTGGCATCTGTAGCTTGTGTTTGTTCCTTCGCTTTTTGTTCGTCGTACTGGATATTGCTCATTATATCTGAAAGCTGCTTTTCTGTCGTGCCAGCCCTTTCTAAAAGAAGCTCTTTAAACTTTGCTACAGCATCGTAGTCAAAATCTCTGGCTACGCGCGCTTTTTCAAAATCAGCAGTACAGATACCGTTAGCTTCACAATAAGCCATATTAACTTCTGCATTTTCTTCCATACCAGCTATTTCTTCGTCATGACACTCGTCTGCGCGTTCAGTAGCTCCGGCAATTATCCAGGTTCGCTCCTCTTCAGATGCCCCCTTCCAATAATTTCTCATAATTGCTATCTGTTCAGGCTCTAATTTACCAACTTCTTTCTGATATGAATCTATAAGCTTATCTATTTTATCACTTGTAATTGCTTCATCAAAATTTTTCAGCATCTGTTCGTAGCCAGCAACCATTGTATCATTAAACGCTTTCTGAACTGCTTCTTTTGCTTGCTGCTCAGATTGTCCATCTTTTGCAACTATTCTGCCCTGCAATTCTGGGGCTTCCAGAACTTCAGCAAGTTTAGCATTGTTGTTCGCAATAGATTCGTTGGCAATACTAACCACCGTATTCATTATGGCCGAGAACATACCAGCGCCTATTGGCGCGCTGTATACAGGGGCGGGAATTTCTTCAGGGGTGCTCAAGCCAGCCTGGCCTTGCTGAATTGCCTGATCATTTTTGTCAACATCGCCATCACCATCCTGGTCTACAACTCGTTCGCCCATTTCAGTATATAGCGTTTCGTTTTTTTCAACAGTTGCTGGTACTTTTAATATATTATTTATTGCTGCTGCTATTTCTACAAGCGCATCGGCAGAAGAAGGTGTTGTGATAAGATTTTGTGTGCTGATTATATCTTGCGAATTTTTTGTAGCAGCTCTTATTCCCCAGTCATCTTTTTGCTGATCTACAAGCGCCAATATCCTTTCTAATTCCGCATCTTTCATAACGGCTAAACCTTATCAATTATATTATAACATATAAAGGTTAAAAAAGTGTTAACAGGGTTGGGTTAAATTATTTAATTAATACAATTGGTTATATTTGTACGGGCTGGCCTTGGCCAGATTCATACATTCTGTTTTGCTTCCATCGATCCCTAAAGGCAGCTTTAGTGCCCTCTAATAGTTTTCCAAACTCATCCTCCTCTTGCTTAGAAAAATGTACGGTTTGTTTTAGATTTTCAAAGCCATTTTCAAGAAATCTCATTCTGCTAAAAAACCTACTTTGATTATGAACAAGCGCAGTAAGATTTTTTGAAGGTTTTATTTGTATTTTTATATCTCTACCCTGGCCGAGTGCAGATAGCTCGTTCTCAGTTAGTTTTAGCTTTTCTTTCATAAAGCTGGTAAGTTGATTAAGCGCCAAAGTTAACTTGTCACCTGAGGTCAGATTAATTTCATCATCTGCAAGGCGTTCAGCTTTTATAACAGAAGTTGCTGAGTTGGCGGGGGTGGTTAAAGTGGGTGGTAACTCTTTAGAGCGAAGCTCTGCAAGGGCAAAAAAACCTTCAGATACACTTTCAACAAGCCGATCAAAATTATGTTTGTGGTTTGAAAAACTCTGATTTTTGAATGCCAATTCTGAGAAACCGGTTTTTAGAAAGCCAATAGCTTTTTCAAACTCAAGCCTGTTATCAGTTATGGCTCTAAATTCTATATCCGCTTCTTTTTTACCTTTTCCAAAAGCTATTATTTCATCTGGTGTTATTTCTAGTTTAGTAATTGTGAAAAGTTCTAATGCAACCTGCCTCCTGGAAAACTCTTTCAGGTAAGCATTAACGTTTCTTTCTACACCTCGCAACCGCATGCTAAATAACCATTATGTTGCATGTATTATAACATATAAAGGTTAAAAAAGTGTTAACAGGGCGAAAATAAATAATGCCTTTATTACAATCTCTTATAGCAAACCACTTCATTGCCAGCACCAACAAACTCAATCTTGTCGAATTCCAGGCCGGCCAGATATATGCCGCGACCGTTCACCTTATGCGCACGTTCGCTATCTAGTTTTATGAAAGGAGTTGGGTCAAAACCTTCTCCGTCATCTTTTATGCGAAGCTCTATTTGGTTTTCGTTTTTTGTAAGCAGAACCTTAACTTTCTTATCTTTATTTTGCGGCATATCCATTCTGTATTCAATCTCATCTTCCCACATGCCATCTAGTATCAATCCAGATTTTTCATCGAAGTTTATTCCCAAATTACCATGTTCAACCGCGTTCACTAAAAGCTCCATTATCGGGCCAACCATATTTCGTGGTTTAGGGAAGCAGATTGAAACTGCGTTCGCAACATCTTTGGCCTGTGATAAAGTTTGAAACTCGAACTCGCATGAGGTTAGTTTTTCCATGCCGGCCTTAAGTTTCTTTCTGCGTTGAACGTAGAAATCTGTTATCTGCATCATTTTTTTATGGCGCTTCTGCACTCGCAGTGCCGATTTAACTATAGTAGAAAGTACCCTGGCCGAAAATGGTTTGGTTATATACCAGTAAACGCCTGCATCTATGCCTTCGCTTATCTGATGCTCTTCATCTGCGGCGGTTTGCATTATAACCGGAATATTCGCGTATTCCGGGTTTTCGCGCAGGCGACGCATAAAAGTAATACCATCCATTACCGGCATCATTCTATCCAGCACTATAACATCAATATTCTTTTGTGATTGCAGCAACGAAAGCGCATCTTTGCCATTCTTGGCGCTGAAGGTTAAATAATTCTCACGCTGAAGAATGTGGTTTAGAATTTCCAGGTCTTCCTGTTGGTCATCTACTGTTAGTATTCTTGCGGTATTGTTGTTTAACATAATTCTTACCCCCCGATAAAATTAATTATAACAATTAGTAGTTGATGTATGGAAGCACCTTTCGTGCCAAAATTGTAAGTGTAAAAACGCCATATATATCAGCTAGTTAAAAACTGATTTATATTGAAACGCACCTAAATAGAACAAAAGCATGATACAATTCTCATTTTGGGATTTATATTGTGTTTCAAATTATATGTATTAAAAACTTTCGAACCCCTAAAGTTTGCAAATATGGAAATCAAAAAAACAGCGCTTAATAAACTTCATCATGAAATTGGCGGTAAAATGGTGCCTTTCGCCGGGTACGATATGCCAATTCAATATAAAACCGGCATAGTGGAAGAGCATAAAATAGTACGCAATGAATGTGGCCTGTTCGATGTTTCTCACATGGGGCAGATAACTATCGAAGGCCTGATGGCTGCGAAATTCCTTTCCACTATCACTCCTACTGATTTTACTAAGGCCGAAATCGGTTCCTGCAAATATACAGTTCTTACTAATGAGCGCGGCGGTATTATTGATGATCTCATCATTACCCGCATGAGCGAGACTCTTTTCTTCTCGGTTATCAATGCGGGCTGCACCGAAAAAGATATTGCGTGGATAAAAAGCAAACTTCCTGCGGACATAACACTCACTTACATGAATTCACGTGCGTTGCTTGCGTTGCAGGGACCTAAGGCTGAAACGATATTGCAGGAAGTAACCAATGTTGAGTTATCAAAGCTTGGCTACATGAAAGTTGCCAAAGGCAAAATACTTAATGAATTTGACGTGCTTATCTCGCGTACAGGCTATACTGGTGAAGATGGCTTTGAACTTTCGGTTGAAGGTCACATCGCTGAACGTGTCTGGCTGGCACTGACATTGCCAGGTAAAGCGCAACCTGCTGGCCTTGGCTGCCGTGACTCACTTCGTCTGGAAATGGGCTATCCGCTTTACGGACATGATATTGACGATAAAACCTCTCCGGTTGAGGCTGGGCTTTCATGGGTTATTACCAAAGAGCATGCTGGTTTTATTGGTTCGCCGGTAATAACCAGTCAGAGAGCGGCGGGTGTTCCGCGCAAACGTGTAGGCCTCATAATAAAAGAAAAAATTGTTGCTAGGGAAGGCGCGAAAATTTATAACAATGGTGACGAGATCGGAATTTTAACTTCAGGTGGGTTTTCGCCTTCACTTAATCAGCCTATAGGTATGGGTTATGTGAGCAAAGATTTTGCGGTAGAGGGCCAGCAACTGAGTGTTGAAGTGCGTGGTAAAAAATACGCCGCGCAGGTGAAGAAATTCCCACTGGTTGCAGCGAAGACTAAAAAGTAAATCTATTAACGAATAACTACTAGATTCTAAACTCTAGACTCTAGTAACTAAGGAGCAAAAATGAGCGAGATGAAATATACTAAAGATCACGAAACAATTAAAGTAGAAGGTAACACTATAACCGTTGGTATCACCGATTACGCTAAAGATGCGTTGGGCGATCTGGTATTCATTCAGCTTCCTGAAAAAGGCGAATCTGTTAAAATTGCGTCTGAAATTTACACTCCAATAGCGGGTGAGATAGTAGAAGTTAACACCGCCATGAACGATAATGTTGACCTGTTAAAACAATCGCTTGATAACGGCGGCTGGATTGCAAAAATTAAAGTTGATAACACTGCTGAACTTTCAGAACTTATGTCTGAAGCGCAGTACAAAGATTATTTGAAAACTTTAGGCTAATCTAACAAGGGGCAAAATGCGCTACTTACCACTTACAAAGCAAGATAGAACCGAAATGCTTAACGCTATCGGCGTAAAGAATGTTAATGAATTATATTCGGCCATTCCGGCTGAAATTCTAAAGAAGGGCGAGAAGCTTAACCTGCCGCCGCACAAAGGCGAAATGGAGGTGGAAGCGCACCTGCGTGCCTACGCAAACCAGAACATGCCTGCATCTACAGTGCCGTTCTTTCTTGGCTGCGGTGTTTACAATCACCATATTCCTGCAACGGTCGATTATATCATTCAGCGCTCGGAATTTTTAACTGCCTACACTCCGTACCAGCCGGAAATAGCACAGGGCACGCTTAACTATATATTCGAATTCCAAACTTACATTGCGCGCCTTACCGGCATGGATGTTGCCAACGCTTCCATGTACGATGGTGCAACAGCAGCCGCAGAAGCGGCTCTTATGGCCGTTCGTGTAAAGAACAGAAATAAAATTCGTTATGTTTCAGGTTTAAACCCGCAATATAGCGATGTTATAAAAACCAACATTCGCTACCATGAAGGTTTTGAACTTATCGAAAGTGCTGAGCCTTGCGAACAAACGGCGTGCGTAATTGTTCAAACGCCAAACTTTTTTGGTGAAGTTGCAGAGCTTGAAAAACTGCGTGAAGCCTGCACAAAAACAGGCGCACTGCTTGTGGTTGTTATAAGCGAAATTCTTTCACTGGGTTTATTGCCGGCGCCAGTTCAGGCCGATATAGTATGCGGTGAAGCGCAAAGCATCGGTGTTAACATGAGTTACGGTGGGCCTCACCTTGGCTTCTTTGCCTGCAAGAAAGAATTCATGCGCCAAATGCCTGGGCGTCTTTGCGGTGAAACGGTAGATGCTGATGGCAAGCGTTCCTTCGTTTTAACACTTAGCACGCGCGAACAGCACATACGCCGTGAAAAAGCTACTTCTAATATATGTACTAATCAGGGTTTAATGGCGCTTGCGTTTACAGTTCATATTTCACTTCTTGGTGAAATTGGCTTTAAACAGCTTGCGAAAATTAACCACGAACGTGCATCTAAATTAGCTGATGAGCTGGTTAAAATAAAAGGAGTGAAACTCCTTAACAAAACATTCTTTAATGAATTCACTATTGAAGTTAAAGGCGCAAAAGCTCTGGTTGAAAACCTTGCCGCTAAAAAGATCATCGCCGGTTACGCACCATCTGATGATAAAATAATACTGGCCGCAACCGAACTTACTACCGATGCTAATATTGAGGCGCTTGTTAAAGCGATGAAGGAAGAAATTAAATAATGAAACTTGTACTTATTACATTGTTGTTTGTATTTTCATCTTCTGCTTTCGCAGTTGATGCCCCACAATTATATCCGCAGCAAAAAGTAATGGAGTTATGCGATGGAAAAATACTTCATATAAATGAAGATACAGGTCGTATTCCTGGTGGGAATGTATACATAAGGACTTCAGATCATGTGCAGGTAGCTTATATAAGTGGAGGTGCCCGTATGCCTATTAAATATAAGTTCTGCAATACTGATTTATGCAAAAGCGGTAGGTGGCTAGATCAACAACAACTTTGCGAAAATTTATTAAATTATAATTAATTGTAGAAATGACAGCAGCATTAAAATTAAAAAACGAAACTGGTAACGAAAATATGAAAGACGAAAATCTGGATGCAATAATCGGTGAATCACGCGGGCTTAAATACGAAGAAAAGCTTCTGCTTGAACAAAGCCATGAAGGCGCATGCGCGGTAGATCTTCCTGAAGTTGCTAATTTCAAGAATCGTACCGGCGCTAAGACTCGCGAAAGTATAGGCCTGCCGCAGGTTTCTGAACCTGAGGTTGTTCGCCATTTTGTTCGCCTTTCCACGCTAAATTATTCTATCGATTCAGGCATATTCCCGCTTGGTTCATGCACTATGAAACACAATCCGCGCATCAACGAAAAGAACGCGCGCATGAAAGGGTTCAACATTCACCCGCTGCAACCGCAAAGTACAGTGCAGGGAGCACTTGCACTAATGTGGGAATTGCAGAACTGGTTGAAGGAAGTTTCTGGTCTGCCTGGCGTTACGCTTAACCCTGCTGCCGGTGCGCATGGTGAATTCGCGGGCGTGATGACAATTCGCCGCGCGCATGAAGCCTTGGGGCGCAAGCAAAAAAAAGTAATGTTAATTCCAGATTCTGCGCATGGTACAAACCCTGCTACGGCAGCATCTTGTGGGTTTGAAATTGTTACTCTGCCAACTGGTAAAGATGGTCTGGTTGATCTGGAAATTTTCAAAACAAAACTGAACGAGAATGTTGCGGGCATGATGTTAACCAACCCTAACACTTGCGGTTTGTATGAAAGCAATGCGCATGTTCTGGCTGAACATCTGCACAAAATAAACGCGTACTTCTATTGCGATGGTGCGAATTTCAACGCCATTGTGGGCAAGGTAAAGCCTGCGCATTTCGGCGTAGATGTTATGCACTTTAACCTGCACAAAACCTTCTCAACCCCTCATGGCGGCGGCGGCCCTGGTTGCGGCCCTATCGCTGTGTGTGAAGAACTTATTCCGTATCTGCCAATTCCTATTCTGGAAAAGAACGGTGATAAATATTCGCTGAATGAAAATTATCCTGAAAGCTTCGGCCGTATGAAGGGCTGGCAAGGTCAGTTCGGCATGTTCGTGCGCGCGCTTTCGTACATGCTTTCACACGGTGGTGATGGCTTGCGTCAGGTTGCGGAAGATGCCGTGCTGAACGCCAACTACGTTAAATCGCAGGTGCAGGACTTATACAACATACCGTTCCCTGATTATCCGTGCATGCACGAATTTCTGGCGAATGATAAGAACCAGAAAGAGTTTGGCGTTACTACAATGGATATCGCAAAATCGTTTGTGGAATATGGTATTCACCCGATGACAGTTTACTTCCCGCTTGTAGTGCAAGCTGCGATGCTGGTTGAACCAACTGAAACTGAAAGTAAGCAGCAGCTAGATAGGCTAATTGCGGTTATGCGTAAAATTGCGCTAGATGCAAAAGCAGGAAAGGGCGCTGAAATTCACGCCAACCCGGTTTCAACACCGCGCAAACGCC
Organism: uncultured Rickettsiales bacterium; assembly: GCA_964564045.1. Taxonomy (GTDB): domain Bacteria; phylum Pseudomonadota; class Alphaproteobacteria; order Rickettsiales; family UBA8987; genus JAMHZE01. The sequence continues at coordinate 7,289 of CAZLZP010000016.1, read as the reverse complement.
TAGATGAGGTGAAAGCCGCCAAAGAAGCGAAGCTTACCTATCAGGGCTAGTAATTAGCCTCTAAAATTCGCTCTTTACAATTTCTGAATAATAGTTATGTTATATAGCATAACGCGGGGGTTATAATCCTACTATATCAATAGGTTAATTTGCAACCCCCAAAAATTTGAGTTTGGTTAACACTTTGTTAACCTTTTTAGGGTATAATGAAGCAGGGTTAAGAAATATAATTTATGGCGCAAGTTTCCATTAAAAACGTTACAGATTTAGTTCTAGCTAGGTTAAGCCACAGGTCTACCTTAACTAATGGTAGAGATGCGTGGCAATCAAAAGCAAGTAACAGAGGTGAGTTAGAAGATAAACTTGCTATAGCAACTGTTGAGCAGGAAGAGCAGGTTGAGCTCATAAAAGATGAAAAGAAATTTGGCGAGGAACTAAGAAGAGATTCTTCAGAGTTCACATATGGTGGTGAGCAGGATGTTAAGATGTCCTTCGTTGGTGAAGATCCAGTTGTGCATACAAGAGAAGTAGCTAAAGCAATGCCAGATATACCTCAAAGTGGGTTGCTTCGTTCAGAGAAATTATATCTATATGATGATGTTGAAAGGCAGCTGCTGGAAGATGCTATAGAGCTGCATGCTGATAATGGCGTAGAGGTTTTAGAAACCTATAGCTATGCGAACAATCCGAAAGAATTTGATATTGTATTCAATAAAGTAAAAGAAATTAGAGCTAGACAAAGGCTGGAAGGTGTTCCTGAAGATAGGTTGTTGCGCGTTGATCTTAGGGTTTCTGTTACGCCACCTGATAATAGAAATGAACCTGATGAAGATAGGGCGTTCACTACACAGTACTATAAAGATTTTATCAAGAAGATGATAAAAGAGGGTAGGGAAGAAGGTGGCAGTAATATTATTGAACTAGTAACTGTAAAAGATGCAATTGGTAGATTCCAGGCGCCGGGCGTTGATAATGCCGCTGTTGCTGTGGGTTATGTAAAAGCATTTCAGGAAGCTGTAAAGGAAGCGCATGATGCAGGCGATATAGATAGAGAGCTAGGCGTAAGCTTCCACTCTCATGGCCAGATACTAGATGTGTTAAAAGCGGTATATAAGCAAGGTGCGCGCGTTGAATTGGCAGATGGATTTTTAGCTGGCGGCACTTCTCATACCCGTGGGCTGGATTTTATTGATATGATGATGCAAGATGAAGAGCATCTGGTAAAAGAACTGAAATCTATCAAAGGTGTAAAAGAAAAAGATATTCCTAATTTAGTTAAGGCTGTTCAGGCGGAATATAAAGAATCTAAATACTACAAGCTGGCCGAGAAAAGAGAGGCGGTGATAAATGCAATGGAATATAAATACATGCATTTACTTCCAGTTGAATCTGAGCAGCTAACTCCGGCTGAAATTGAAAGAAGTGGTATTGGCGGCGGTGCTTCAAGTTACTTTGTTTCTGAAATGAAGAAGGTTGTTGCATCAAGGGCAGATCATGGTCTTGATGGTCTTACATTCCCAAAAATGAAAGAGCTTACCTGTGAACAGGCGGCATATTTTAGGGTTGATATTATAGGTGAGCCTCATACCCTAACGCCATATTCTAAGAATGCGGGTGATAATGCCATTCAGAATACCCTTACAAAATTAAAGTTGCTAAAGGCACAAGGAATAAATCCTGAGGATGTTACTAAAGAAAAATTCAATGCAATAGAGTTACCAATAGTTGGTAACTGGCAGCCTACCATGATAAAGCACGTTTGTTCAGGGTTTGGTGAGCAAGATCTTTCATTCCAAAGAGGCAAGGGTGATATAGCCGCGAGAGATGTTGCGTTATATACAAGAACTTTTGAGCACCTCTCAGGTTTTGGTGCTTTAAGCGAGTTAAAGGCTGCTAAACTGATAGATTCTGAAAAGGCTACAGAGTTATTGAAAAAAGTTTCATTGGTTGTAGGTATTTCTGAAATACAGGAAGCTTATAAAAGTGTTGATAAGCTAAGCGAACTAAGAGGCAATCTTGTTTCTGTTGAAGGTAAAAAAGCAAAGGAATATGAGTCTGGTAAAGATTATATACAAAATTTAAGAACGGCTCTTCCAACAATTTGCCTGCAGCTAGGTATATCTGATGAAGTGGCAAATGTACTTTTAGATTCCTTGAAACCTGGTAAATTCAAGATACCTGGAAAGGCTGCTGCTGGCAGGGCAACTGCTTACCAGAAAGCTGATGCAATAATTGAAACTCAGTTGAGAGAGTTTAATGAAGAGGGTAAACCTATCACACTTGAGTTGCAGAAAAAGAATCAAAAGCTAATTGATTCAGGAAGGCAGGTTGAAATTCCTGGTAATGATGAAATGGCTATAAACCGTTTTCACATCGCAACGCTTATTGGTACTTCAAGGCAGCAGAATTATACAAATTTAATAGAGTATCAAAGAACAGGAAAGCCAGCTGGTACAATACAGCCAAAAGTAGAGCGCTTTACAGATATAGAAAGATTGTTGCTGAACGATTACGAAGACAAAAAAGCCAACAAAGAAAAAAGTGTATACGGGCAGTATATCAGGTTTGAAGCTAAGCGCGCAGATATCCAAAAATTCCTGGAAGAAAAAGGTTATGGCAAGGCAGAAAAAGGCCAGTTCAGCAAAGAGCGTTTAGAGCAATTCATGAATGTACGCATATTCGATTTTGCTGAGAAAGACCTTGTTAAAAGCCTGCTGGTCTATGCAAGAAAGAATCCTGATCTTATAAAGGAAATGACTGCAGATCTGTATAATACACCTGAGAATAAACAAAAGATAATTGATCTTATCAACAACCCAATTGATGCCGCATGGGGCGCGCTAATTACAAAATGTGTTGCCGCATATTCTCGAAATAACATGAGAATTCTAACTAAGCCCGAAAATGAGAAAGCAATCACAGAAGGCTTGGAAGCAATGAAAGGGCTGTTAAGTGAAAAACTAACTGACTATTACAGCACGGAAGTGGAAAGAGAAGGCAGAAAGGTGTCAAACTCAATTGTAGATAGTATAAGAAATAGAAGTGCAAAAGATCTGGCTGGTGGTTTTACTCAATTTGAAGCCAAGAACAGAGTTGCAAGGCAGCAGCTAGGTGGAGTTCTTCAAAAGTTCATTGAGAGCCGCGTGAAGTTTTTATGGGGGCTTGTTAAAGATGAATGTAAAAGGCTTCCGGAAGAAGTTAGAAATTTTATACTTACAGAAAATAAACCCAGTATACTAAAGCAGTTTGATGGTTTTAAAGATGAAATTGAGCAGAAGATGCGCGCGTATTACGCAGATCTGGTTCCAATAAAAGGTGCAAATGGTGGTAAGAAACCAGAGACGCCAACTCCTGGATGGGCACAAAGGGTAGAGCCTGGAATTAAAACGGAGACTCCGCCAGATAAATTAAGAAGATGGGAAGATAGAGCTCAATTAAGTATAGAAGCCAGAACTTCTGAAGTAGTAGAAAAAACTAAATCTTAACTACTTCTTATCAGCCGCTGTTCCAGGGCCTAGAATCATTATCATTTGTCCGCCTTCCATGTGTGGAGGGCTTTCAACCTTAGAGCAATCAGCCAGCTGTTGAATAACATCAAGGAATTTTGCTTTGCCAATATCAGTGTGCTCGAATTCGCGGCCACGGAATTTAATGCTGAACTTAACCTTGTCGCCATCAGCAAACCAGCCACGGCACTGCTTCAGCCTGTATTCCAAATCGTGCTTATCAGTGGTTATGCGTAATTTAATTTCTTTTGTTTGGGTAATTTTCTGGTGCTTCTTGGCTTCTTTCTTTTTCTTCTGTTCTTCGTACATGTATTTGCCAAGGTCCATAATTTTGCACACCGGAGGCGCTGCATTCGGAGAAACCTCTACCAGATCAAGCCCTATATCCTGAGCGCGTGCAACTGCATCGCGGGAAGACATAACGCCCAGCATGTCGCCGTTCTGATCAATTACTCTTACCTGTTCTGCTCGAATTTGGCCGTTTGCTTTTGGGCCTTTTTGATTGCTTCGTTGATTAAACCTGTTTTCGCCGTAACCTGGCTTTGGGTTTGGTCCTTTAAAATCTGCTATTGTAGTTCTCCGTTCGTTAATAATTAGGCTTTTGCCTTAATCTCGCTTAATAATACCCCTATTGCGGCACTTAAATCAAGCGTTTCTTGTGCTTCGCTACCAAGTCGTCGGATATTCACCTGATTATTTTCGGCTTCTTTAGCGCCAACTGTGTAAACTATTGGCATTTTATTCACCATATGCTCACGAATTTTATAGCTTATCTTTTCGTTGCGAAGGTCTGTGAAGGCCCGAATTCCGTGGCTTGCAAGTTCAGCGCGAACTTTCTCGGCATAGGCATCCTGCGCTTCGGTAATGGTGCAAATAACAACTTGTTCCGGTGCCAGCCATAGCGGGAACTTGCCGGAGTATTGTTCGATAAGTATCCCAATAAACCTTTCAAAACTTCCAAGTATCGCGCGGTGAAGCATTACCGGGCGGTGTTTTTTGTCGTCGCTGCCAATGTAATTCGCATCCAATCTTTCCGGTAGAACAAAATCTACCTGCAATGTTCCGCACTGCCAGTCGCGGCCGATAGCATCTGTCAGCACAAACTCTAACTTAGGGCCATAAAAAGCGCCTTCACCCGGGTTCAGCGTATATTCCAAACCGGTTGCTTTTACTGCGCTTGTAAGTGCGCTTTCGGCTTTATCCCACGTTGCATCTGTGCCTGCTCTTGTTGCCGGGCGGTCAGAGAATTTTACTTTAATTTGTGTGAATCCAAGTTCGGTATAAACTTCCTTCAGCAGGTCGCAGAAATCTATTACCTCTTTTTCCACCTGGCTTTCCATGCAGAAAATATGTGCATCATCCTGTGTGAATCCACGAACTCGCATTAGCCCGTGAAGGCCCCCGCTTGGTTCGTTTCTGTGGCACATGCCAAATTCTGCCATGCGTATTGGCAGTTGTTTATAGCTTACAGGTTCCTGCTTGAATATCTGCACGTGGCATGGGCAGTTCATTGGTTTTATTGCCAGAACTTTTTCTTCCGATTCGCTGGTGAACATATTCTCACGGAATTTTTCCCAGTGACCGCTTTCTTCCCAAAGTTTTCTATCAACCAGAATTGGGGTTTTAACTTCCACATAACCTTTGTTACTTAATTTATCGCTGATGTAACCTTGTAGCGACTGGTAAATGCTCCAGCCCTTAGGGTGCCAGAAAACCTGGCCAACAGCTTCTTCCTGAATGTGGAATAGTTTTAATTCCTTACCGATTTTTCTGTGGTCGCGCTTCTCAGCTTCTTCAACCATCATTAAATACGCATCAAGCTGTTTCTTATCAGCGAAGGCAACACCGTAAATTCTTTGCAGCTGTTCGTTTTCTGCATCGCCACGCCAGTAAGCGCCGGAAACTTTGGTTAGTTTGAAAGCCGCCGGAATTTTATTTAAATTCTGCAGGTGAGGGCCACGGCATAGATCAACAAACTTTTTATCCTTGCCTTGCCAGTAGATAGAAATTTTCCCTGCTTCGGTGGTATCATCATCTTTCGCATTCTCAATTATATCAACCTTGAAATTCTCACCACGATCTTTGAAAACTTTTATTGCATCAGCCTTTGAAAGCATTTCACGGGTAATATCATTCGCTTCTGCAATTATCTCGGCCATACGCTTTTCAATTTTCGGAAGGTCATCGAACGAAATTTTATGCGGGGTTGAAACATCGTAATAAAAACCATTTTCAATAGTTGGGCCTATCGCAAGCTTAACATCGGGAAATAGTTCTTTTATCGCCCTTGCCATAACCTGTGCAGTTAGCGTATGGCGCATAACATCCAGCCCTTCCGGGTTCTTCAATGTTAGAAGTTCAAGCTTAGAATCTTTGTTTATTGGAAGGTAAATATCGGTTTGAATACCATCAACCTTGGCGGCAACAGCTGCTTTTGCAAGGCCGGGGCCAATGCTTTCCGCCACCTGAAACGCGCTAACTGCGGTATCAAAACTTTTTACTGAACCATCTGGTAGTGTAATTTTAACCATATATCTAATTAGATTAGCAAGTTAACCCTATAAACAAAGTTTTCTTACTTTCAAAGATAAATGTAATAAATTAAGGTTTTTTCTTTATCGATTGAAAATAAATTGTACAATCTGAACTCATGACAGAGATAGAAAATAACAGCGACTCTACTGGATCTAACGTGCAGAACCTTACTGCGCGTAGGCCTATAAAGCACCGTGAAGTTACCCCTGGCGGTGAAGGTTTTGTTGGTTTAGAGGTTAGGAACCTTGGTAAAACATACGGTAAAAAGCCCGCTGTGCGTGATATATCATTCTCGCTTAATCCGGGTGAGGCCATAGGTATACTAGGCCCGAACGGTGCCGGTAAAACCACAACATTCTACATGGTAATGGGCCTTATAAAGCCTGATTACGGGCAAATATTGCTTAAAGGCAAAGATATCACCTTTCTGCCAATGTATCAGCGTGCTCGCATGGGGCTTGGTTATCTTCCGCAGGAAGCATCAATTTTTCGCGGCCTTACGGTAGAGCAGAATATAATGTCGATACTTGAAATTACGGAGCCTCTTGCAGTTAATCGCCATCGCAAGCTTGAAAATCTTCTGGCCGAGTTCTCTATATCGCACCTGCATAATGTTCCGGCGGTTGCGCTTTCAGGTGGTGAACGCAGGCGTGTGGAAATAGCACGTGCCCTCGCTTCCGATCCTCTATTCATGCTGCTTGATGAACCACTTGCAGGGATAGACCCTATTGCGGTGGCGGAAGTTCGTAATTTAATTTCAAAACTGAAAGATAGGGGCATTGGCGTTCTGATAACTGATCACAACGTTCGTGAAACTTTATCTATCGTAGACCGCGCCTATATAATACACGATGGCATGGTTTTAGAGGAGGGTGCTCCTTCGAAAATAATCCGTTCTAAGGCGGTAAAAGATGTTTATCTGGGTGATCAGTTTAAACTCTAGGTTTAAAACATAATACCAAAGAAAAACCCTAGGTTATACCGAGGCTTAAAGCGTAATTTTTTTGCATTTTCTCTTGTAAATAGTTAACTAGTAATTATGTTGTATTAAAATGGTACGCTATTAAATTTTGGGCGGAAATAAAAATGGTTGAAGCAGTAGACATACAAATTGGCAAAAAGCTTAGGCAATTGCGCAATATGAAAGGTATAAGCCAGAATGTGCTTGCCAAAGAAGCTGGCATTACATTCCAGCAGGTGCAGAAGTACGAGAAGGGTGTGAACAGAATATCTGCGGCACGTCTGATA
>CAZLZP010000015.1:9051-22691 GCA_964564045.1 uncultured Rickettsiales bacterium | reverse complement strand
CGCTTGCTTCATCAATAACAATTCTTGCTGGCTGGTCGGTTTCAACTACCAGCTTTTCAACTTCGGCCAGCAGAGAGGCAACCGACTTACCGTATTCAAGGGGTATGCTAAGGGAAACAGAGCCGGGGTCGGTTGCTTTTGCGTAGCTATCGCCAAGTTTCTTATTGATAACCTCTTCAATTTTCTTAGCGGTAGAAAGATCAGGGCTGTTCAGAGAAATTCTTATGCTTGGAAGATCGTTCAGTTCAAAAGGTACTTCACGCTCAACAATTGCGCCGCTGGAAATAAGTCCGGTTGTTGGAACCCCTTTGGTAATGCTGCTTTGTTCATTCCCTGCGGTAAAGCCGCTTATACTTATAGGGCCTTGTGCAACTGCATACATTTCGCCATCAGCACCCATTAATGGCGTGGCAACCAATGTTCCGCCCTGAAGGCTGGTAGCATCGCCCATAGTGCTTACGGTTATATCAATTTTGCTGCCCGAGCGTGCACTTGCAGGAAGTTTTGCAGTTACAGTTACTGCTGCAACGTTCTTAACTTTTAATTGTTCGTTTATTGTAGAAACGCCCAATCTATCTAAGAAAGACTGTAAGCTTTTTTCTGTGAATGCGCTGTTGTTCAGTTTGTCGCCGGTGCCGTTCAGGCCAACAACCAAACCATAACCTACAAGTAAGTTCTCACGAATGCCTTCAAAGGTAACCATATCTTTAAGTCGTGGGGTGCTGGAATTTGCAGATGAAGAGAACGAGAACATCAGCGAGAATATAATAGCTATAACAACCACCGCTGAAACGAAATATCCGAAGAACAATTTTAGTTCGCTTTCAAGATTAGATTCCATCTCTTTCGCAAACCTGTCAAATTTGAATTCGTATCTATTATGTTTAGCTGTCATTTCAAATCTCATTAATATATGTACTACTTCTTATATTAGGGCCCTTTCTCCTTTTTCGAGGGGTTCGAGGGGTAAAGGAGAAAGGGTATAAGATTAACTCTTATGCCTATAACTAAGCTGGTTGCGTGCCAAAAATTCTGTTGTAAAAATAATCGTGTAAAAGCAATAAGATAGCGGTATATTATGGTGTTATTTTGTTTAGAAAAACTTTACTCTGCAAATTTTGCATACCTCAATCAATGCAGAAATTGCAGTTTCTCGAATTATCACATCGTGCAGTAACTTCAGAAATATGATTTGACCACTTGTTAAAAATTATGTATGTAATTGCGCTCGAATTTATTTCTACCGCACTTTTCGTTTATAGGCTTTTATGCCTTTTAACATATTGATTTATAATATTTTTTAAATTTAGTTAAAATTTTATTTATTTGTTGAGAAAGGTCTGAAAAATGTATATAATGAACTACACTATCAAATTTCTTGGGGGATTAAAATAAATGCAGAATACAAGGGTTAGAAGTCGATCTGGCAGCTCAAGCGTTAACTATTTTGAAGAGGTCTTTGAAGGCAATCTTCTGCATGTTGGGCAAGTAGTTCTTGAAGGTCAATCTAGTAAAGTTGAGCCTAAGTTAAAGTATAATGATGTTCAAGCGCTTGCAATGGTTAGAAGTGCATTTGAAACCTTGTCAGCTGAGCTTTTTACGAAAGAAGCTCCAAATGCTTCTGTTCTAGAGGTGGTCAAATCAAATCGAGAGGATCGTCTAGCGGTAGCTGAAAAGAGGAATATCGACCCGGCGCATATAAAGGCAAGGCAAATAGCGTCTGTTCTAAGTCGAATAAATGTTATTAAAGAAAATACTTTATATTCTTCTGTGCCCAAACATATTACTGACGAATTTGAAAAAGCTATAATTTCGCGAGCTGCAAGGTTTGCAAACGGTATGTTAGGTCATGAAGCTGAAGATATTGCCCATTCTTTAAAAAAGCTTATCGAGCAGGTAAAGGTTGAAGGGCTAGAGCCTGTACAAGCCATTAATAATTTTATTGAGGATAGCAATCTTAAGCAAATATCTGACCAGAAGCTAGCTGGGCATGTATATAGCCTATCAAATTCTTTAAAGGGCTACTTAGATATAGCAAAAACAGATCTCGTAATAGGAAGGGCCGCCTAGCCCCTACTGAATGTGGCGCCACCATTTACTTTCGTTTATTGAAAATATCGGGCTGTAATGGTAAATATTTGCGGCTTTGGTTACGTTCTTTAACTGATTATCCAGAATGAACACCTCATCACCCTGGTAAACCGCCAGTATAGAGTGGTATAAACGCAAGTTATTATCCATTAGCACCACAATCCTCAGTTCGCCAGTATCAAAGCCAAGCTGTTTCAGGCTCATATACTTTATTATGGCGTAATCTTCGCAGTCGCCGTTCTTGAACAGAAATTCGCCCGGAGATTCCCAGTAGTCGGTTTTGCCCCAGTTATTAATATCAAGCGTGTACTTCTTTTTGTTGGCAAAGCTGTTTATTTCCCGCAACTGCTGCTCTTTGCTTATGCCCTTAATGCTGTCAATGAAGGTCAGCCAGTCTTTTATGTTACAGTAGAACTTCTTGCTGTCTTTGGCGCATTTTTTGTCGTAGCTTCCAAATTCATCTTTCTTTTTGTCAAGTACGCCCACCCATTTAGGAAACTCGTCAATATCGTAATTTACCTGTTCACCCTTGCCAAAAAGCTTCGGATAGGCCAAAGAGTAGGGGGCCTGCATCAATATTACTAAAAAAAGAGTTGTGGATAATATTCTCATATCTATTTTATAGTAAACCAAACAAAGTTTATATGTTCAAGCATTTAAAAACTGGAAAGAATATTTCGACAATTTTTATGATATATGTGGCAGTTTGCCTCGTATTTATTTTAGTTGTGCGTAATTACACCGGCAACCAGCTTAACAAAGAGCTGGTGAAAGTGCAAACCCACATCTCCAGCCTGGTCGATATTCGCGGCAATGCGGTACAAGATTGGGTGCGCTATAAACAGACAGCGCTAGATTCTGTAAGTAATAACCTTACAGTTAAAATGTACCTGAATACGGTTAACAACCCCGATGCAGAAAAAGATGATGTGCTAACGCAAGAGCAGTTCACTGCAGCGTATCTTGCTTCGGTGGCCGATAACTCAGGCTTCAGCGGCAAGGTAAAGAACGATGCCATCAAGGCGAATGTTCCGCAGAATTCTTCTGCAACAATAATGCTGGTTGATAAAAAATATAATGCCGCACTTTCTGTTGCCTACTCTGATAACCTAAAAAATGTTATTGGCGATCTTATGGCATTGCCTAACGAAAGTGATACGCAAATAATCACCCTTGAAAGCGACAACTCTTCGTATCTTCGTATCATCAGAAAAATAAAGAACGTTCAGAGTGAAGATATAATAGGCTACGTAGTGGCCGTTACCAGGCTTGATAAAGATTTCTTCAAGCTGCTTGATTTTCCTCCGGTTGAATATAATTCATCTGTTTCTGAATTGTACATGAAGAAAGGCACTGTGCTGCAGGGTATAGCTGAAAAACCATCTAAGGTTATCCAGGTGGAAGGTAATCAGGATATGGCACTGGTATATTCAATAAATAATCCGAACGTTATCGCGAAGAAAAATAACGCGGCGGGCAGCAAGGTTTTTGTATCATCGCGTGAACTTGGTTATGAAGGTTTGTTCCTTGTTCATTCGGTTTCTTACAACGAATCATTTGCTGATGCCCTAAAGAACTCGAACAACATTCGTGTCATCTCAATACTTATATCGCTTATACTTGGTGCCACGCTTGCCTTCGTGTGGAAGCATTCCACATCTGAAAAATACCGCAAGCTGCTTGCCGAAATTCAGGAGAAACAACGCCTGCTGCAACTTATCAGCGAGAACCAGATACAATCCATGTTCTTAATGGACGATGACCGCAACGTGGTGTTTGCCAACAAAGTGTTTGAAAAGAAGAATAAAATAAAAGATTCTGACGAGTATAAAAACAAGTCGCTTGAAAATGTAGTAGGGGCGGGCTCTTCACAAAGTTATATGGATCTTGTACTTAGGGCTCATTCAGCGCAAGAGCCTGTAACCACGCTGAATAAATCTAAAATAAACAACATTGAAAGGTTCTTGCAGCAGCGTGCCATTCCAATTTCGGTTGATGAAGATGAAAACAAATTCAAAGGCACTCTTATAATAGAAAATGACATAACCGATCTTATAAATGAGCGCTTGCGCTATGAACACAACCTTAATAACTCTATCGAAATATTAGTTCGCATTATTGAAAACCGCAGTAAATATTTCCACAATCATGGGCATCATGTTTATGAACTTTCCGGCAAAATAGCTGATAACCTTGATATTTCCGAAAACCAGAAAAAAGCTATCGATATCGCTTCACGCATCAGTAACCTGTCACTTGCGCTGTTACCTCGTGAACTTATAAACAAGCAGGGTGAACTTACCAAGGAAGAAAAAGATCTCTTCAATTCCATTCCGCAAAAAACTATTGAACTCATCAAAGATTTCAACTTCGATTGTCCGGTTATTGAAACGCTGGAACAGCTTAACGAGCGTGTTGATGGTAAGGGGCCTAAAAAACTTTCTGGTGAAAATATAATAACTTCCGCGCGCATCATTAAGTGCGTGAACGACTACGTAGCGATGATATCTGACAGGCCTCACCGTAAGGCTCTTTCATCTGAAGTTGCCGTGGAAAACCTGCTGAAGGACAAAGATACAAAATACTCTAAGGAAGTTGTATTCGCTCTGGCGAACTTAGTGAGTAAAAAATAGCTGAATTTCAATACAATAACCCATGTCTTTTTAAGTTGATATAAATCGTATTTTATGGTAAAATCACTCAAATTTCAGGGGTTTAATCATGTCTGATACAGACAACATTTTCTTTTCGCAAGAATCATTTAAAATGTACTGCCAGGATATTTTTGGAGACAGGCTGCACGATGCTATGATCGTTCAAATGTTAGAAATATTTCATGTGAAGGTAAAGCTCAGACTCTATGGTGAGGAGGCCGCAAACTTTATGCACAATGTGTATAAAGCACTTCAGGACAAGGTGCCGGAGCTCTATGTTGATGATGAGAGCGTATATCTGCCTGGTGATGAAGGCGCAGTCGGTAAATTCCGTGATATAACTATAAGATCAAGAAAAAAAGGTCTGGAACTATTTGGTGCTAAGCTTAATGCAGGGAATCTTGAGCTGGCCTTTCCGTATTCAAAAGAGCATAAGATTTCTGGGTACGAGAAATCTAAAGGTAAGGCTGGTTTAGAACTGGTTGAACAGCAGGCTGCAAATCAAATAGGGCAGAGACTATTAAATTTGTTCTCAAATAATTTTGATGCCATTATGGCATTCGTTAAGAGTGAGGAAAATAAAAGTGCTGTAGAGCTAGCAGAGCTGCTGGCAACAGAACAACTAAGAAAAAACAAAAAAGTTGAAAGTAATATTGATAAGATGTCCGACATAATGGGTAAATGTTTAAACATTCAAGATATAAAATATGTAGCTGCCTACGCTGAAAGGGCACAACATTTCTATTCCTTGCATACTGATATGGATATACCTGATCTGAAATACGGAAAGGCCTTATTAGGCAATCTGCAGAGAGCGATAATTGGTTCAGATTTTTCTGAGTCCAGCATATTTTTTAAACACTCTGAAACTCGTGATAGGAAGCCTAATGCTGCTGACAAGCAATTCGGTATATTACCTGTGCCGACGAAATATAAAATTACAGAAATAATGTTTAATGAAAAGATTGTTGATAAGATAATCGAAGAAGTTGGTCAGCAAAAATTTAAAGTCCTATTTGATAGGGCTGTGACAGATACAAAACTTCAGCTTAATATTAAAGAGATTGTATAGACTACTTCTTAAACCCCAGCCCAAGCAGTATATTCTTGGTTTCGTACATTGGTAAACCAACCACTGAACTAAAGCTGCCATTTATACTTATGCAGAATCCGCCCGGGTCGCCCTGAAGGCCATAAGCGCCGGCTTTGCCTTTCCATTCTTCGGTATCTAAATATTCTTCCAGTTCCCAGCCGTCGAAGTTCTTGAACTTAACCGAGGTTATAACAAGCTTGGTTCGTTTTTCGCCGTTAGGGGCTATTACGCAAACTGCAGTTAAAACCTTATGTTTTCTGCCGCGCAATATGTTCATTATTCTTTTTGCCTCATCGCGGGTTTCGGCTTTGCCAATTATCTGGTTGCCGCACACCACGGTAGTATCAGCGCTTAGAATAAAGGCATCATCAGGCGCAAGCTTTCTATTCAGTATCTCGTAGGCTTTTTCTTCGGCTATGCGTTTTACGTATGTTTCCGGGTTTTCGCCCTTTTTAACGCTTTCATCAATATCAGCGGGAATAACTGCGTGTGGTGCAAGGCCCATGCGTTTCAGAAGCTCTAATCGGCGAGGAGATGCAGATGCAAGTACAAGTTTTGATTTCATTATTTGTGACGAAGAATGATCCTGCCCTTGCTTAAGTCGTAAGGGGTCATTTCAACGGTAATTTTATCACCAAGAAGTACGCGGATACGGTTCTTTCTCATACGGCCGGAAGTGTGCGCAATTATTTCGTGGCCATTATCAAGCTTTACGCGGAACATGGCGTTCGGAAGTATTTCCGTAACCAGTCCTTCAAATTCTATTAATTCTTCTTTTGCCATTTTTACCTTAATTTTGGCATATATTTAGCCTAAAATTCCATGGAAGCAAGCACTTATTGGGTTGGTTTACCAGTTTACAAGTCTACAAGTTGACAAGTTATAAAATAGATACTTAACTCGTAGACTGGAAAACCTATAAACTGGTAAACTTGTAAATGGCTGAAGATAAGAAAAAAACTAGCGGCAAAGAAAAGGCCGTTGCGCTTGGGTACGATATGGGCGCCGACCCGGCGCCGAAGGTACTTGCCAAGGGCGAGGGCGAAATGGCTAAGCAGATAATAAAAATAGCCAAGGAACACGGTATTGAAATACGAGAAGATGCTAATCTGGTGGAAATACTATCTGCGCTGGAATTAGATGAGTTCATTCCGCTGGAAGCCTACGCCGCGGTTGCAGAAATACTTCGTTTCATATATGGTAAGCAGGGCAAACAAGGAATTAAGCCATGAATCTAGATAAAAAAGTTTCAAACATAAATTCAATGATACAGGAAAATGCCAGAACGGTATTTTCAGGGCAGGCGCCTGATGTTAGCAACCTTGAGAGGGAAATCGTTGAATTCATCGATCAGGTTAAAACGCTTCCGGCTGCCAGCGCGAAACAGTATCTTGATCTGGTTTCCATATGGTCAACCGAAATTCGTAAAATATCTGACAAGCTAACGGAAACAAAAGCCAGAATGGAAGCCGAGATAAAACAGGCCGGCACACAAGGCAAAGCCGCCACCGCCTACGCCAAGGCCAACAAGCCTATGGGCGAATAAGCGCTATATAACTACTCGCCTTTGTAAACCGCTAGGGCCCTTACCATATCAAGCGCGCGGGCTAGCTGGTAATCGGTTTCATCCAAAGGTTTGTCTTCTTCTTTGGTTATGCCTTTCAGGTCTTCTTCGGTTATCTCTGCTTTCTTATCTTTTTTCAGTTTTGCAATAACTGCCTGCAGGCGTACCTTCTCTTTTTCTTCTTTGGTAAGTTCGCCGTTATCGTTGATAAGGTGGCCCTTCAGTTCGGCTTCTTTGGTACGGTCGGCAACATCATCATACTTCAGCTTGCCTTGCTTAACTTCAACATCAGGGGTAATGCCTTCGGCCTGAATTGAATTGCCAGATGGCGTATAGTAACGTGATGTTGTTAAGCGAATGGCGGTTTCAGATGCCACAGGAATAACAGTTTGCACCGAGCCTTTGCCGAAAGATTTCTCGCCGATTATAACTGCGCGTTTATGGTCTTGCAGTGCGCCCGCAACAATTTCAGATGCTGAAGCAGAACCGCTGTTTATCAGCACAATAACCGGTGCGCCTGCGGTAACATCACCCGCTGTTGCATCAAACTTCTGGCTGTCTTTAGGGTGTCTGCCGCGCGTAGAAACTATTTCGCCTTTTTCCAGGAACGCATCAGAAACGGAAATTGCTTCAGTTAGTAAGCCGCCCGGATTATTGCGCAAGTCAAGCACCCAGCCTTTAACTTTATCTTTGCCTATTTCGGTTGTTAGCTTCGTAATGCTGTCAGCTATATTCTTGCCGGAATTTTCTGTAAAGCTGGTTATTCTTAAATAGCCAACATCATCGTAAACCTTGCTTTTTACAGATTTAATTTTGATGATATCGCGAATTATAGTTACATCGAAAGGTTTTTTCTCACCTTCACGGATTATTTTAAGCTCTATCTTTTCACCAGGTTTGCCGCGCATTTTCTTAACTGCGTCGCTAATGCTCATGCCGTACACAGCTTCGCCATCTATGTGGCTAAGGTAATCGCCGGCTTTTAGGCCCGCTTTGAATGCCGGAGTATCATCAATAGGTGCAACTACATAAACAAGGCCATTCTTCATGGTAACTTCAATGCCAAGGCCACCGAATTCGCCTTTGGTCTGTTCCTGCATGTCTTTGTAATCTTCTTCGTTCAGGAAGCTGGAATGAGGATCAAGACTGGTTAACATGCCGTTAATAGCCGCTTCCACAACTTTTTTATCTTCAGGTTCTTCAACGTAATCTTCGCGGATTTTTTCAAATACATCACCGAAAAGGTCCATCAGTTCCAAAGTTTGTTTACGCTGTTCTTCCGGAGAAAGTTTAGGTTTTTTGGCCTCTTCTTTCTTTTCACTTTCGGTTGGAGCCTCAGGTGCGGCTTTTGGCTTCAGGTCTTTGTGAATATCTTCCTGTGCGTATGTAAGCGAAGATACTGATATGGAAATAGCGGCTGAAACAACTAATAGAAAAAATTTCTTGAACATGAAGATCCTTATCTTGTGAAATGGAGAGCAGAATATAGCAATTTAAAATAATTAATCAAATTGTTTAGTGAATGTTATAGATTTGATTTAGGCAATAAGCGAAACGCCGTTCATCTCTGCGGGTTTTTCTATGCCCATAATATCCAGAATGGTAGGGGCTATATCGCACAAGCGGCCATCTTTTAATTTTGTGGCGGTATTATAATTCACCAGTACTAACGGCACATCACCCACTGTATGCTGTGTGTGGGGCAGGCCGTTCTCATCTACCATTTCTTCAACATTGCCGTGGTCAGCCGTAACCAGCATTACGCCGCCGGTGCTTTCTATTGCTGTTTTCAATTTACCCATGCAGGCATCTAAAGTTTCCACTGCTTTAACTGCCGCAGCCATTATACCCGTATGCCCAACCATATCGCCGTTGGCGTAGTTGCAAACTATCAGGTCGAACTTTTTGCTGTTGATAGCGGCCACAAGTTTTTCGGTTAATTCATAAGCGCTCATTTCAGGTTTCAGATCATACGTTGCAACATTCGGGCTTTGCACCATTATGCGTTCTTCACCTTCAAAAACCTTTTCCTCGCCGCCATTAAAGAAGAAAGTTACGTGACCGTACTTCTCGGTTTCCGCTATGCGCAGCTGCTTCATTCCTTTGCTGGATATTATTTCTCCAAGGGTATTTGTAACCACTTCATTAGGAAAAATGCAACTCATGCCTTTGTTCAATTCTTCAGAATATTCTACCATACCAACCGCAGACGAGAATTTTATTGGCCTGCCTCTTTTAAATTCCTTGAAATCAGAAGCGGTGAGGGCGGTTAAAATCTGCCTTGCTCTGTCGGCACGGAAATTTGCCATTAAAATTGCATCGCCATCTTTCATGCCGCCGAAATTCTTATTTACGCTAGGCAAAATAAATTCATCATTAACACTATTTGCGTAACTTTGTTCTACCGCTTCCACCGCATTCTCAAACTTACTGTGAACCGTAGACTGTGAACCGTGAACTAAAGCATTATAAGCGTTTTCTACACGTTCCCATCTCTTGTCCCTATCCATGGCATAGTATCTGCCGGAAACGGTGGCTATCTGAATATTATTAAGCCCGCCGGTTTCTTTTACTAAATAACCTACAAAATCTATGGCGCTGTTCGGTGTTGTATCACGGCCATCGGTGAACACGTGAATTTTTACTTTCACGCCATTTTCAGCGTAAAGCTTCGCCAGGTAAATAATATGCTCCTGGTGAGAATGTACGCCGCCATCAGAAACCAGCCCCATAAGGTGCAGGCTGCCGCCGTTATCGCGCAGGCTTTCAATTTGTTCCTGTATCTCTTTATTGTTTTTCAGCTCGCCGTTCTTAATGGCCATATTTATTTTGGGCAGGGTTTGCATTACAATTCTACCGCCGCCAATATTCATGTGACCAACTTCGCTATTGCCCATTTGCCCTTCTGGCAGGCCAACTGCAAGGCCGTAAGTATGTAGCTTTGAATTAGGACAGTTCTTGAAAAGAACATCAAAATTCGGGGTTTTTGCGTTGGCAATAGCATCATGCTGGCCGCCGCGTTCAACGCCAAAGCCATCTAGAATGCATAAAAGTACAGGTTTTTTCATAAGGAGCACACAGTTCTAAATTCACAGTTCTAAGTTAGTAAAAAAACTATAATAACTAAACTGTCAACCGCGAACTGTGAACTTGTGAACTAAAACTACTTCTTGTTTTTCTTTTTCTTATCGTCGCTTACATCTTCAAATTCAGCATCAACATAATTGCCGCTGGCATCTGTTTCAGGTGTAGCGGTTCTGTTAACGCCTTGTGCGCCAGGTGCTCCTGCGGCAGCAGCGGCCTGTTCGCCATTACCATAAACAGCCTGACCAAGTTTCATCGCAACTTCCTGAACTTTATTATTGCCTTGTCTTAGGCCAACAATATCTTCTTTCTCAATAGCAACTTTAAGCTCAGCAATGGCGCTTTCAATTTCATCTTTGTCAGTTTTGGTTATTTTATCGCCATATTCTGCCAGAGATTTTTCGGTAGAATAAACAATGCTGTCAGCCTTGTTCTTCTCTTCGATAAGTTCGCGTTTAGCTTTGTCGCTTTCGGCGTTGGCTTCCGCTTCTTTTATCATTTTGTCGATCTCTTCATCGGTTAAGCCGCCGCTTGCCTGAATGGTAACTTTTTGTTCTTTGTTCGTGGCTTTATCTTTGGCCGAAACATTCACAATGCCGTTAGCGTCAATATCGAACGTAACTTCAATTTGAGGCATGCCACGCTGAGAAGGTGGAATATTTTCAAGGTTGAACTGCCCCAGGAATTTATTCTGTGCAGCTATTTCACGTTCACCCTGATATACGCGAATTGTAACTGCTGTCTGGTTATCTTCCGCGGTAGAGAACACCTGTGATTTACGGGTAGGAATGGTTGTATTGCGTTCAATTAATCTGGTGAACACGCCGCCCAATGTTTCGATACCAAGAGAAAGCGGAGTAACATCCAGTAGCAGCACATCTTTCACATCGCCCTGTAATACGCCTGCCTGAATTGCAGCGCCTATTGCTACAACTTCATCAGGGTTAACACCGCGATGAGGTTCTTTAGCGAAGAACTGTTTCACCTTTTCAATAACTCTAGGCATGCGTGTCATACCGCCAACAAGCACAACATCATCAATATCTTTGATAGAAAGGCCGGCATCCTTAAGCGCGGCTTTACAAGGCTCAATAGTTTTTTCAACAAGGTCATCAACCATTTTTTCAAGCTGAGCTCTTGTCATTTTAACGTTAAGGTGTTTAGGGCCGGAAGCATCTGCCGTTATATATGGCAGGTTAATTTCAGTTTCCATGGCTGAAGAAAGTTCAATTTTCGCTTTCTCTGCAGCTTCTTTAAGGCGCGTTAAAGCCAGAGGGTCTTTTCTAAGGTCTATTCCTGTGGTCTTCTGGAAATCTTCCGCAAGGAAGTTCTGGATACGCAGATCGAAATCTTCACCGCCAAGGAAAGTATCGCCATTGGTAGATTTAACTTCAAAAACGCCATCGCCAAGTTCAAGTACAGAAACGTCGAACGTACCGCCGCCAAGATCGTACACAACTATTGTTTTGGCTTCCTGTTTATCAAGGCCGTACGCAAGCGCTGCTGCTGTTGGTTCATTTATTATTCTTAGCACTTCAAGGCCGGCGATCTTGCCTGCATCTTTAGTTGCCTGACGCTGCGCATCATTAAAATATGCCGGAACGGTTATAACCGCTTTCTCAACTTTTTCGCCAAGATAAGCTTCCGCGGTTTCCTTCATTTTTTGTAATATAGTTGCTGAAACCATGCTAGGGCTTAGCTTTTTGCCTTTTACTTCAACCCATGCATCGCCATTATCTGCGCCGATTATTTTATAAGGCACAAGTTTTTTTATGCTATTTGTAATATCGCTGCCCGATCTTCTACCTATAAGCCTTTTAACAGCATATATAGTGCCTTCAGGGTTGGTAACCATCTGGCGTTTTGCTGCTTCACCAACCAGCGCTTCGCCAGAATCAGTGTAGGCCACAATAGAAGGGGTGGTTCTTCTGCCTTCAGAATTTTCGATAACTTTAGGGTCCTTGCCGTCCATAATAGCAACGCAGGAATTTGTTGTGCCTAAGTCTATACCAATAATTTTGCTCATAGTTCTTTCCTCAATAAAGTTTGTTTCTGAATTCTATATAGTGAATTAAAGACTATATACAAGGGGTTTAGGCTAAAATAATTTTAGGCCAATTCTGTACCAGCCTTAGTCTTGATTCGTTATGCTCGCAACGAAGATGTTATATTTTTGGATTTTGTAACCAATATTTTAAAAATCACTTTCAACTTAAAACATCATGCCTTATTCTATCCTGAATGAAATTTGCAGTCACATTATCCACCTATATATCGCGTCAGTTCGCGTTCTCGTTCGTGCTGGTAACGGGCGTGCTTGCAATGCTTATAATGTTCATTGATGGGCTAGAGCTTTTGCGTAAGGCCAGCAGCCGTGATATTCCCGTACTTATACTGCTCGATATGGTGTTCTTAAAGCTGCCAATGCTGCTGCAAACAATATTGCCATTCTCAATTCTGGTGTCGGCGGTGCTGGCCTACACATCACTGGCGCGTAGAAGTGAACTTGTTGTCATTCGTTCGGCGGGGGTTTCCGTATGGGAATTTCTTATGCCATCGGTGCTAACTGCATTCGGTATCGGCCTTGTGGTTATTTTTGCTATTAATCCGCTTTCATCAATAATGCTGAACAAGTACGAGCATCTGAACGCGAAGTACTTTGAAAACCGCCAGAACCTGCTTGATATCTCTGAAACCGGGCTTTGGATAAAACAGCAGTTCTACATGCTTCCGCAAAAAGCCGGCGAAAAAGAAGTTCCAAACGAAATGATAATCCACGCTAGGTCGGTTTCTGGTTCGAACAACATAGCAATGCGCAACATTGAAATGATAGCGCTTGATAGTAACGATACTTTCCTGTTCCGCATAGATGTGAAAGAAGGTATTCTTACTGATGAAACCTGGAAGTTCAATGACGGTACGGTTACCTTCAAAGATAACACCTCCAGCAAGGTGCCTACATTCTTTATGGACACAAATCTTAAGCAGAACGATATTCAAAACAGCTTTGCTGATCCTCAATCTATATCGTTCTTCCAACTGCCGGTTTTTATCAGCAAGCTTGAAAAGAGTGGTTTTTCTGCACTTGGTCACGTGCTTCAATGGCATAAAATTTTATCTTCGCCGTTTTTTTATTCGGCAATGGTTCTTATTG
>CAZLZP010000015.1:0-9041 GCA_964564045.1 uncultured Rickettsiales bacterium | reverse complement strand
CTCCACGTCAGGGTATGGTTGGATATTCAATTACTCTTAGTATAGTTTTTGGATTTATTATTTACTTTCTTTCCAATCTGGTGTCATCTATCGGTTTATCCGGTTCGATGCCAATAATTGTTTCAGCATGGACCCCTGTAGTAATATCAATGCTTATAGGCGCTGGGTTATTACTTCATTATGAGGATGGCTAGTCCTACGAAGCTTCAGCAGGAGCGTAGTAGAATTGATTCATTAAGAATATATTATAAGGTTTTTGTTAAGTGCAATTAAGTGAAATAAAATCTCAGCTAAAAAGCGATCTTAAAGTTTTATCATTGGGCATTTTTTTGCTATCAACTGCGGCAATTGCCCAGAACGCTGAAGTTGCTATCAATCAAGATCTTACAGAGACTATTCAGGAGGCAAAAGATGTAGCCGAAGAAGTTGTTCCGGTTGATACCAAGGCCGAAGCTAAAGCTGCGCTGCCATCAATTCTTGAAAAAGCGGTTATCGAGGCTGATAACCTTATATACGACAAAGAAGCGAAGATACTTACCGCTGAAGGAAATGTTGTTTTCGGCTATGATGGCCGTGAAATTAAGGCCCAGAAAATTGAATATAACCAGAACACCAGAATGATAAAGGCTGATGATGGGGTTGAATTCAAAGATGAAACCGGCGCTGTATTCAGGGCAAAAAATATATTCGTTACTGATCAGTTCGATAAAGGCGAAATGCACGATGTTACTGCTAAATTCGAAGATGGCTCCACGTTCGATACTGAAAACCTTACCATTACCGGGATTAACCAGTACGACCTGAAAAATTCTGCATATTCTCCGTGCAAAATGTGTCTTGGTGGCAAGCGCCTGTGGGAGTTCGATGCTGAAAAAATTATCTATGATGAAAAAGATGGTCGTGTTAAATATGAAAACACGTACCTGAAAGTGCTTGGCAAAAAAGTTGCCTGGCTGCCTTATATTTCTCATCCTACGCCTTCGGCAAAAAGTAAAAGCGGGTTCTTAACTCCTAGTTTTGGCCAGTCTTCCGATTACGGCGTATTCGTGCAGGTGCCATATTACTGGCAGCCTAAGCCTAACATGGATTTTACATTCTCGCCAATGATAACAACGGGTGATGGCCCTATATTCATAAACGAATTCCGACACCTTACTCATATGGGTGAGTATAAATTGAATTTTTCCGGAGCATTACCGAAAGAGCTTGACGACCAGGGTAATAAAATACCTGGTGGTGATAGAAAGTTCAGGGGGCATATTCAGGGCTTGGGTTCATTCGACTACGGTGAGAACTGGAATTACGGGTTTGATTTCGCGCGCACCACAGATGATACTTATCTGCGCCGTTATAAAATAGGTGCATTTGAAGATGTGCTGAAAAGCGAAGTATATGCAAATCGCATAGAAGGGCGCAATTTTTTCTCGGCTAAAGCTCTTGCATTCCAGGGCTTAAGGGCAACGGACGATCCTTCTATATCGCCTATAGTTACGCCGCTTATTGATGCTGGCAAAACATTTGCGGTCAGCGAAAAATATAACCAGCGCGTTGAAACCAATCTTAATACAATGTTCCTTCAGCGTGATAGCGGGGCAGATAGCAGGCGTGTCAGCGGTGATGTAGATTATAAGGCTGATTACACTACTACAGGTGGTCATAAATTAAATTTCAGTGTAGGTACCCGTGCTGATTATTACGATGTTTCAAAAGTTCCTTTCTTAAGTGGCCAGTATGATGGCTCGGCAAGTCGCATGCTTCCTACCGCATCACTAACGTGGAGCCTGCCATTACAGAAGGCTGGCGAAACTTACGGCCTGGTGCTAGAGCCAATTGTTATGGGTGTTATCTCTCCTAATGGCGGAAATACTGCAAAAATACCGAATGAAGATTCTCAGAACATAGAAATATACGATTACAACCTGTTTCAGGAAGATCATATCTCTGGCCACGATCTGGTGGAATCTGGTACAAGAGCTAATTACGGTGTTCGTGGTGTACTAACAACTGATAAACTTGGCGATTATAACTTCCTTGTTGGCCAGAACTACCGCGCTCAAACTGATCCTGCCGTGTTCGGCCCAACATCAGGGCTTGATGATAACTTCTCTGATCTTGTAGGTCGTGTTATCACTGGTTCTGAAAAAGTGCAAACATCATACCGCTTCCGTCTAGATAAAGACGATATGTCGTTCAAGCGTAATGAGGTTGGTGTTAACTTTAATATTAATCCTGTGGAGATGGCCGCAAGCTACACGTTCATTGATGGCGTAAATGCCTTTCCTGATAGACAAGAGGTGGCAACTGGGGCAAAAATAAAGCTTACAGATAGCGTAAGCCTGCTTACAAATGCTCGTCGTAACCTTGATGCTGATACGAACGCTGGCTGGGTTAGCGCTGGCGGTGGTCTGGAATATATTACCGATTGCGTAACAACATCGTTTGAAGTGCGCAGGGAATTCACGCGTGACCGGGATATCGAGCCTTCCACTGATTTTATCGTTAAAGTAAGTCTTGCCAATTTTGGTAATTAAAGCGAAGGCGGATTGCCGAGGATAAAAGCATTCCGGTTAAAGCCATATTGACAAACCTAGAAAAACCCCTGTAAAACACCACTCTGTTAACTTAAATAATATAAATAAGTATGAAAAAATTCTTGGCACTACTACTGCTACTATTGCCCGTTACATCCCACGCGCTGGAATATAAGGTGCTTTCCGTTGTGAACGGAGAATCCATTTCTACCGAGCAGGTAAGGGAAAGGGTTAACCTTATAATCGGCACATCTGGCATGGCAAAAACTGATGCCAATAAAAAGAAGGTAACGGGTGAGGTGGCTGATATCCTTGTTAACGAAATACTTCAGAAGCAGGAAGCGCGCGAAAAGGGAATAGAGCTTGCAGATGCTGAAATAAACGCTGTTTTCGCAGATCTTGAAAAAAGAAATAAGCTGAAACCGGGCGGGTTTAAAAATTTCATACAGGCCAAGGGAATTTCTTATAACGCTATAAAGGCGCAGATAATCGCCAGCCTGGTTTGGAAAAAAGTGCTTCAAACATATGTTCGTCCTACCGTGGAAATAACTGATGCAGATATAAAAAAGGCTGAGGCGCAAATAGCAAACAAGCCGAAAATAACTCCCAAAACCTTTGTAAATTTATCTGAGATAATAATTCCTGTTGAGTTTGGTAAAGAGCAAGAGGCAAAAGACCTGGCAGATACAATAGTTCGTACAGCGCGCAATGGAACCGAGAACTTCGGTGATCTTGCCAAGCGTTACTCGGTTGGTAAAACCGCCGCTAATAAAGGTTTGGCTGGTTGGTTGCCGGAAGGCGGCATGATAGAGCCTTTAGCATCTAACGTAAAAAAAACTGCTGTTGGCAGCGTAACGGCGCCTATTCAGGCGCAATCTATGTATGTTATTTTAAAGATAAACGAGCGCAGAACAGATGCTCCGCCTGAAGAAAAAATGTCACCTAAAGATAAAGCCACGCTTTCTAAAATGGAAGATGCCGCCAAACGCTACATAAAAGGCCTGCGTGATAAAGCATTTATCGAGAAAAAATACAAAGATGGCGAGCTATACAGCAAGGTTTGGGGCTAGTCACTTCCACACCCCGTGCTTTATTACCTCAATCAATCTGTCGGCCCATTTTTCTTCAACTTCTGGCTCTAGAATATCGTCATTTGTAAGCGGCTTTC
Organism: uncultured Rickettsiales bacterium; assembly: GCA_964564045.1. Taxonomy (GTDB): domain Bacteria; phylum Pseudomonadota; class Alphaproteobacteria; order Rickettsiales; family UBA8987; genus JAMHZE01. The sequence continues at coordinate 5,342 of CAZLZP010000015.1, read as the reverse complement.
CGTTGCTAAGCTTCTCAACGGTTTTCTTTCTACGCTTGTTAATGTTATCTATCACTGCCTGGTCTATCACTTCATTAAGGTTTGCTATCAGGCCAAGCTGAAATAGCGCAAAGGCCAGCCCATAGCTTGAAAGTATGAATATGGTATTGCCGCTTTTGCGGCGCAGCAGCTGAATAGATTTTCTGGCCGCGTTATCCTCTGAAATAACTATGGTAACTTTTGTTTCGTCCTCCAGGCTCATCTTCTTAAGCAGGTAACTTTCTATTGCGCGCTCGCCTTTGTTGGTGCGAAATTTCTTGAACTCATCATCGTTGTTCAGCATGGCTACAACCGTGTTGTTCGAGTAGAACGCCTGCGTTATGAATTTATAGCTTTCAGGCGCACGCTCAAAAAATTTGCGGCCTGCGCGGGCGTGCATTTTAAGTTCGGCATCAGCCAGCTGCTGCTGAATGTAATCGGTGCTATAATTTTCATGGCGTAGCTGGGTCTCTATCTTTTCTTTCTTTTTTGCGATTTTTATTTTTGTTAATTTGTAGCGCTTTATTATGTTGCCTTTAAAGAACTCGAAATCTTTTTCTATAACTTCTTTCTTGTACTTATAAAGCAGCTCAGGAAAAAACTTCTGTACGGTTTCATGGGCGTGGAAAACCACCTTCTGTTTCAAGTACTGGTCGTGGCCTAGAAGGCTGAAAACCCTGTAGGCGAAGTAGAATTTGAACGAGTGAGAAACATCAGATTCGGCGAAGCGTATTCTGCCTTCATTCTCTTTGTAAAACTTGTGCAGCCTTCCGGGTTTGTCTGTCAGTAGTTCTTTTTCAAGAATGTCTTTGAACAGCACCTGTTTTATTTCGGTGCCTATCTGCAGCGGGGCAATGTATTTGTATTTATTGAAAACGCCTGTGTTAACGGCTTCTTTGGCGAGTAACTTTAACGCCTTTAGTACCTTGTCGCCAGATGAGCAACTATCAAAAATAATCTCAAAAGTACCGCGAAATTTAAAGTTCATTTAAAAATCATTGTAGCGCTAAACTAAATATTGTTAGCACTGAATTTACTTATATGGCATTCCAGTTTGCCAGGAAAATCACGCACAATGGTTATTCTGAAGTTATTAAGTTTAACCTGGCCTTTGGCTTCTATTTTAACATCATCAAGAACCTTAGTGATGGTTTTCATATTAACGCCATTTCTGCCGGTAATAACACATTTAAGGCTTGGTTTGGTAATAGCGAATTCGTTATCATTTATAAGCACCAGATTAGCGTTCACGGTTTTTCCTGTGAACATTGGTTCGGTGATAACTCTGGTGTGGTTCTCTTTCTTCGCTGTAAGGCCGCGAACAAAATCTCCGCCGCCAAGCACATGGGTTAAAAATGCAAGAATGCCAAATATTACAGTTGTAATGATTAAGTTCGCCATGGCTTTAATTTATTGCAGCAAAGCAGTGGAGGTCTAGAATTTTTAATTAACTTGTAAACTTGTAGACCTGTAAACTTGTAAACTAATACAAATTTACCACATTCTTTTCATCAGGTTTGTTTTTTCCACAACAGCGTGTTTAACAACGGCCAACACATGTAGAATAATTAATATTATAATACCGTTCCCAATAAGTTCATGCGCTTCATTCGCAAGATTTTTTATTTGCTTGTTCTTTTCTAGCAGGGTGGGTAGTTCAATGCCGAACATTGAAACGGGGTAGCCGGCTGCGTTGCTCATTATCCAGCCGCTTAAAGGCATAAGAACAAGTAGTGCGTAGAACGCATACACAGCAATTTTTGCGGCAAGCTTTTCAATTTTCTTCATCGAATCGGGGTAGGGAGGAACTGTGGTTACCTGCCTGAAGAAGTATCTGGTTAACATAAGTAGTAATACCAGTGCGCCGAAAGACTTATGCCAGTAGAAATAATTTTTCTTTAACTCTGGTGGAAGCATTCCTCTGTTCTCAACCGTAAGCAGCAGGCCAATTACAATTATAGCTACTACCCAGTGCAGTACGCGAATTAAAATGTTATACTTCATGCTTCAAACTCCTCAGTGGTTACTTCGCCGCCCTGGCCTTTAACAATTTTTTCTACTTTCAGTTTGGCTGCGTTTAATTTTTTTTCACAAAGCTTTATAAGTTCGCTGCCTTTTTCATAATCAAGAATGGATCTATCAAGGTCGCCGCTGCCCGATTCAAGTTTTCTAACTATGCCTTCCAGCTCATTAAGTGCTGTTTCGAACGATATTTCATCTTTTTTTGCGGTTTCTTTCATAAAATTCACTATAAAGTTTGCGTTAATTTCCTATAATATATAGTTTCATGAACATCAATGTCCAGTGAGAACGTTTATCAATGCTAACAAGGCTATTTAAAAGAAAAAAACCGGTTCAAAAAGCAGGAAAGATTCCTGATGTAAAAACCATTGAGGCCGAGCTGAAACTACTTGCTGATAATTTTATAAACAAGAACTCCATAGAGATAATCGAAAATGGCGTAAAAACCCGCATACCCCCGCTGAAGTGGCTGTACCCGGGGTACGGCGAGTATCGTGAGCACGCCATAATGCCAGATGCCTCAGAAAAAATAGCCACCGAAATAGTGCACGATGCTATTTTTGTGAACAACTTCCTGCATGATAAACGTGATATCGATGGCGAGTTCGGCTTTTTCGTTGCGCGCATTGAAGGTAATTACGTTGTTATGTCAGATCATGGTGCAAAGCTTTTTTCGTCAGTGCGCGAATCTGATGTTGATGACTACGATACGCTGGTGCTTATAAAGCAAAGTAACCGGCTGTTCCCTAAGTTCAACAAGGAAACCTTTTCGATAGACTTCAAGCACATTGAAATTTTTGGTCAGGTTTTTAATAAATTGAAATCGAAGCTCTCGCATAATTACAGCAATCTTTCCGAGCAGCAGCTTTCGCTTATGGATATCGATATTCCAACCTATACGCAGTCTTCCATAAAAATAGAAAGCAGTTTGGAGTCATACAATCTGTTCAAACTTTCCGAGGTGCTTGAAAAGCTGGCGCAGGATTTAGAATCTGTTTCAGGAAGGGATGTTGTACTAACCATCGAAAGCAACATCAGGGGAATGGAAAGGGCCCGTGATGCCCTGTACGGCAGCGAAAACGCAAGCCGCTTTTATCGCGTGATAGAAAACCTTGAAAAAATCTCTGAAAAACTGAATAAAATAAAAACCCTGTATAAGCAGTATAGCTTGAAGTTCGTATGAAACTAATACAGGCCTTTTACATTGATCAGATTATCTCTTGCATTTTCAACTAGCGCTGTATGCAGATTATGTCCAAACATCTCTTTTGCGACGCTGCTTTGCTTAAGATATTCTAGAGCTATTACTAATCCAGCTTTTGTTCTTGGAACCTTGTAAGTTTTTATTCCTTCTAGCTCGTCCCTGATATGGAAGGTGCCTGTACTGGTAGTAATACTGGTATATTCATTTTCTGCCTTCTTCTCTATGTTGGGTAAAAATATTTTACTTAAAGCATAACTCATGGCGCTAAGGTTAACTAGCGTTTCAATAACAGGGCTGCAATCTCCCCCAGCTAGTCTAAACTCAAATCTGGACATGTCATTATTCTGTGGGCCTTTATGGCGTATAGATTTTGTCATTCCAATGTCGGTTTCTGTCCCCACGTGATAATTACCCAAAGTGCTGCCGGCATATTTTAATCTTTGTAGCGAATCATCGGAATGAACTATAAGCGGACATGTAAGGCTTTGTATCTCCGCACACTTATTTCCTAGTTGTGAAATAAAAGGGGTAACTTTATCTCCTGTTATCTGGAGTAAATTTTTATTGCCGTTCCATAGGCTCAAGGCAACCTGAGTAGCTGCAATGTCATCTTTAAAAACGGTGCTTATGGCGCTGAATAATGGCTTAAAGCCTCTTTCATGGCCGTTGTCTTCTATTAGCTTTCTAACAATCGCAGCAGAATTCGCAATTTTTGAAGGGGAGATTCTCTTTAGTAGTTCTTCATAACTCATTTCTTCTTTGCCGTAAAACGTGCCCACACCTTTACCAAGTACAATTTCAAAAAGATGATTTCCTGAGGACTCCTGAAAAGATCTTTCTACGACATGAGAATCTGAAAATCCTTTTAAGCCCATAACTGGCTTGTGTCCTGGAATGTCATATCTAAAATATTCCAATTCAATACCGCAGGCAGTCTTAAGTCCGTAAGTCTTCAAAATATCTCTCTCAAGTTCGCGTATCCGTTCAATTGCCATGCGTTCAAGCCGCGTAAGCTTATCTACCCATGCCGTTTTTGGGGCTTTCTCTAATCTTATGAATGTTTCTGCTTCAATCATACCGCCTCATTATACCATAAAAAGGTTAAAAAACCATTAACCAATCATAAAATACGAACTAAAATATCTATTTCAGATATAGGCTAAAGTTTAAAATAATTATCGCCTGAACCCCTCGGAAATCAAGGGGTTTGGCTAAAGGGTAGGGCGCTCTATAAAATAGTTTATTTTTGTTGTTGACATGGCAAAGCCAGGATACTATATAACACTTCCCCGCGATTCTGCTTTGAGTGGTTTCGTGTGGAAAAAGTTTTTTAAAATCGTGAATCAGCAATGAAATGAATTCGAATTTATTCGAATTACATTTCAGGCATCAGTAAAATTCTTAAATAGAGTGAATAAAATAATATTGGCAATCAGCCAACAAAGTTTTTTCAATTTCTAACAAAGAGTAACTGATAGTCGATGTATATGAGACAAACTAAATGTTTTGTGATTCCTTAGTGTTGGTTTACCAGCACTAGAATTAGAAACTTAGTTCTGCATATGACATCGTGATCTTGAGAGAAACTGACGTAAGTCAGTTGACACAAAATAAATAATTGTAGGCGTAAATAAAAATCCTTAGCTGCGAACTTAACTGTTCGCGTCCATGGCTAAGGGTCATGACATAAATTATGAAAATAATTTTTGTATTAAACATGATAAGGGTGTTCGGTGGATGCCTTGGCGAATACAGACGATGAAGGACGTGATAGGCTGCGATAAGCCTCGGGGAGCTGCCAATAAGCTTTGATCCGAGGGTGTCCGAATGGGGCAACCCACTTCAAAAGCTCACTTTACTTCCTCTTCTTTTAGAAGGGGAGGAAAAATAAGTGGGCTTTTACATGAAGTATTTTATAGCTGAATACATAGGCAATAAAAAGGCAACCCAGGGAACTGAAATATCTAAGTACCTGGAGGAAAAGAAATCAATTGAGACTCCGCTAGTAGTGACGAGCGAACGCGGACTAGGCCATAAGCTGAGATATTTAAAGTAGAATCTGTTGGAAACCAGAACCATAGTGGGTGATAGTCCCGTA
>CAZLZP010000014.1:27366-27664 GCA_964564045.1 uncultured Rickettsiales bacterium | reverse complement strand
TTCTAGCTGGCGCTTATTCATTACCGAAGGCGGTACGCGCGAAACAAAATCATCAATATCTTTATATTTGCCGTTAGCGTTGCGTTCAGCCACAAGCTCTTTCATCGCAGCATCACCCACACCTTTCAGCGCGCCCAAGGCATAACGAATTGCCTTTGCCCCATCGGGAAGTTTTTCCACGGAAAAATATGCATCAGAACGGTTGATATCTGGTGGCAGAACTTCAATACCCATGCGACGGCCTTCTTCACGGAACATACGAAGTTTGTCGGTATCCATAAGTTCCATGTTCAAGCAG
>CAZLZP010000014.1:25923-27356 GCA_964564045.1 uncultured Rickettsiales bacterium | reverse complement strand
CTTCAGGAATGCAGTTTGGTAACCAATTGCAGCATATGCCGCAGCATGCGATTTATTGAAACCATAGCCAGCGAACTTAGCAACCAGATCGAATATATCTTCCGCTTTCTGTTTATCTATTTTATTGGCAACGGCACCATTAACGAACTGCTCACGCTGCGCATCCATTTCGGCCTTAATTTTTTTACCCATGGCCCTACGCAGAAGATCTGCCGCGCCAAGTGTGTAGCCGGCAAGAACCTTGGCGATCTCCATCACCTGCTCCTGGTAGATTATCACGCCGTAAGTTTCATCAAGCACAGGCTTCAATGTAGGATAAAGATAATCAGGCTTTTTGTTGCCGCGCTTGCAGGCAATATATGTTGGAATATTTTCCATCGGACCCGGACGATATAGCGAAATAAGTGCGATGATATCTTCGAATGAGTCGATCTTCATTTTACGCATTGAATCTCGCATACCCGCAGATTCCATCTGGAACACGCCTATTCCCTTACCTTCTGCCAGCATGGCAAAAGTTTTTTTATCATCATACGCAACGCTGTCGATATCTATTTTTATACCTTCATTAGCCTGCACCATCTCTACCGCTTTCTGAATAAGCGTTAGGGTTTTCAAACCAAGGAAGTCGAATTTCACCAGGCCCGCCGCCTCACAATATTTCATGGAATATTGAGTGGTTGGAATGGTTGATTTATTATCGGAATATAACGGAAGTATTTCTACCAGTGGCTTGCCACCTATCACCACACCGGCTGCGTGAGTAGATGCGTGGCGGTGCATACCTTCCAGCTTTAGCCCGATATCTAGCAGATGCGCAATGGTTTCATCACTTCTGCGCTCGCGCTGAAGTTCCGGATCCATGGAGATTGCTTTTTCAAGCGTAACCGGATCTATCGGGTTAAACGGTATCATTTTAGAAATTCTGTCAACCTTACTATAAGGAATTGCCAGTACGCGGCCAACATCGCGCAGTACGGCACGAGCCTGAAGCTTACCAAAAGTAATGATTTGCGCCACCTTATCAGCGCCGTATTTATTCTGCACATATTCAATAACCTCACCCCTGCGCTCCTGGCAGAAATCGATATCGAAATCGGGCATTGAAACCCTGTCGGGGTTCAGGAAACGTTCAAACAGTAAACCGAAACGAAGCGGATCGAGATTGGTAATTTCCATTGCCCAGGCTATTACCGAACCAGCGCCGGAACCACGACCCGGACCCACAGGAATGTTCTGCGTTTTAGCCCAGCGAATGAAATCGGAAACAACAAGGAAATATCCGGCAAAGCCCATGCCACAGATAACCTGCTTTTCATATTCCAGCCTGTCGAAGTATTTTTGCTCTTTCTCGGAAATGCGGTTGTCGTCTTCCTTGATGCCAAGACGTTTGCAAAGCCCTTTGAAAGCAACATCCCAAAGCTCTTCTTCAT
>CAZLZP010000014.1:770-25913 GCA_964564045.1 uncultured Rickettsiales bacterium | reverse complement strand
ATGCCATGTTCAGCGCCGAAAAGCATGATGCTTTTCTTCATCTGTTCTGCCATCTAAGGTTGGAAACTTTGGCAGCATTGGTTTGTGCTCTGAAGAGATATAAGAACAACGCAGCGCAATGTTAACCGAGTTTTCCAACGCTTCCGGTATATCAGCGAACAGCGTAGACATTTCATCCTGAGTTTTGAAATACTGCGAAGGCATACTGCGCGCACGCGGACTTTCATCTGATTTCAAAGTACCGCTGGCAATACACATAAGAATATCCTGCGCCTCGTGCATCTCGGCCGTTTCAAAGAATACGTTGTTGGTTGCTACAAGTGGAACATTATTTTTCTCGGCAAGTTCCAGTAGAGATTTTTCAACCTCGACCTGTTTTTCCTGACCCAAACGGTTAAGTTCAATATAGAATTTATTCGGAAATATTGTAGTGAATGCCGCCAATACCTTTTGTACAGCAGCCCCCTGGTTGCTGCGAATAAGAGTATCGAGCACGCCGTTATAACCACCACTTAAACATATTAAGCCGTTAGTATGAAGTTTAAGTTCATCATAATAAATAATAGGCTTGGTGTGATCTTCACCCTTAAGGTATGAATCGGAAACCAGTTTCAGCAGGTTGCGATAACCATTTTCGTTCTGTGCGATAAGCACTATTTTCGGGTATTCAGCGCCAAGCTTATTGCCTTCGCGCTGGAATGCAAAATTCGCCTCTACCGCAGGAATAGACTGCACACCGTACTTTTTGGCATACATGGAAATTTCCAGCAGGCCAAACAGATTGCCGGAATCTGTAACCGCAACAGCAGGCATATTGTTGCGCGCAGCAATAGAACCAACCTCTTCCGGGCGTATAGCCCCTTCTGAAAGTGAATAGGAGCTGTGTACACGTAAGTGAATGAATTTAGGAAATGGAATGTTATTTATCTCGCCCGCCATTTTTTGACTTTAAACATTCGCTCAGAAACTGTAAACTAAATTTATGAGAAAATTCAGCGAAAAAATTGTTAAGGCTATAGGTGAAGCGAAAGATCTTGTTGAAAAGATAATGCGCTGGCGCCAGATGCAGCTGGATGAAATTTTGCATGTGCGCTACGAACCTAATAAGAAAAGTGCAAAAAGCCAGTTTCAGGCCATACTGGCTGATGTGAACGAAGACCCGCAGAAAATTGAAGAAGCGATGAAGCTGTTTGAGATTTCAGAAGGACTGGCAGGCGAAGTGCCCTTGATGGATGCTTTATACGAAATGGAAATAACTGATGAACAACGCGCTGAAATAGAGCACAAGAAAAAACTAAAACAACAAAGAGAGATGCTGCTGCATCACTCTCGCTTGAAAGATAAAAGGTAGAGTTAATTGTGAAAAAGAAAATCTGGGGAAGTATAGATACTCCATCGCTTGATTATGTAATTCCGAAATGGGAAATTATATCCGGAAAATTAAGCGATAAGAGCGAAAGGGACAAGGCAAGCGGTATCTACGATGAAATAGTTACAAGCCTGAAAGGTAGAAAGCCCGGCGAAAAATTCACCGTAGAAAAAAGCGAAGTTAAGAATTTAAGGAAGCTGGCTCTTGAACTTGAAAAAATTATCGAACCGCTTGGACTAAGCGTTCGTTCAGCCGGAGGCACAGGGAACAACAAGCTTTATTATACAAAGGCTATATTGGGTGATGCCATTAAAGCCAGGTTGTTTGGCACCGTAGGAGATGACGACCGCGGGCAAATAATTTTAAAACAGGCAAAAGTGAATGGTATTGAAGTAGCTGATACCGGTGAGCATTTAAACTATACACGTGAGATACTGCTTATAACCCCGAAGGGCGAAAACGATAGGATAGGAGCAAAATTTCCGTACAAAGAACCAAAAGTATTCCACAACGTAAGCAAGCTTATTGAATTCGCAAAAACCTGTGATTTTTTCTATCTGGAATCTTCACTGATAAAATTTATTGGTGCTGAAGGCTTTAAAAAATTTGTGGATGAAGTTTCTGCCAACGGTACAAAAATAATATTCGCCCCACCTACCGATAAGGCCTTTTTTATAGATAAGAACAACAAGCCGATACGAAGTAATATAGAGGCACTTTATTATGCCGGTGAAAAAGCCAACATGATAACCATGAACGAAACTGAAACCATACATTATGCTGGCAGGCCCTTGTTCAAAGCAAGCGTTACAGGCAGGAACGATAAGAACCTTACCACCGCTATAGACCTTATAAGAAAAGAGTTCAGAAAATTTGCAGAAAAACTTGCACTTATAACAGTTGGTAAGCACGGCATGATAGGCGTTACCAAGGAATTTGAAACAAGTGTTGATGCAGCACTAATTGAAAAAATAGTTAACACCGTTGGCGCCGGAGATTCTGCTGCAGCAACCGTTGCCGCGATAATTTACGGCGGTGAGTTCAAAGGCTTCAGCAAAACACTGGTTGAAAAGGCAATGAAACTGGCCAGTAAAGTTTCCGCCGCCGTTATAGGCCAAAACCCCGCACAGATAGGGGTAAAATTGGTAAGGGAAATTACAGCAGGCAGGATTAGGTAGCCCTACCTCTGCATTTCACCCCTAACCTTAACATGTTGCTTTATATTGCTCCATGCTTCCGCGCGATTATTTTCTATTTCTTTAAAAAACCATGTAGCCAAGCCATGTTCAGAGGCTATTTTTCTCATCTCGTTCTCGAGATGAGCCAATGGCCTAAAATATTTTTCTGTGGCCTTTCTTTTATCTTTTTCGGAAAGATCGTGGATGCGGATATTGCTAAGATTTTCGTATTGATCGCCCAGCTTTATCTTCATGAAGTTAACAACTGACGCCCTTATAAGCTTCAATTCACCTTTAACCTTTGTTTGTTTTCTTTCGTCGCCAAGATTTCCCTTAGTAAGAAATGAACGTACTTTGAGAGCCATTTCATCCCTACCAAGTTTTTTTATCTCTGTAGATATTTGCTTTATATCGATGCGGCCAGAATCAATAGCCTCAGATACCAACTTATACAACTTTACACGTTTTTTTATCTCGTTGAAGTAATGCTCATCCATCTGCTTCTGGGTAACATTTGCGGGATCTTTTATTATGGTCATTAAATCTAGTGTGTAATCGATGACTGTGAATCTTTTGTCGGTATGTTCTTTTTCTCTTAAGACTACCTGTAGGTCTTTGTCTCTTTCCGGTATATCATGAAAAAAAATTGAAATAAGATCGTTTCTTGCTTTGTTATATAGCTGCGAAAGTACATCATCTTCCGCCCCTTTAGGTACGATAACTTTAGGCATCATAAGAGCTATACGATATATATGACCTATGTCGTCATTGCCAGACTTATCAAGAGTGTAAGTATCTTCAGGATGCGTTTTTTTAGGATAAAGATAATGCTCTCTTGCCCTTTCCCATGCAACATCTATACCACGATTAGACTTTAATCTTTTTTCGTAAGCAATGAGTTCGGGTGCAATCAAACTTTGCACCACTTCATCAGTACTTAAAGTAAAACGTACACCTTTTTCTTTCAAATCATCCCCCGTTATGGACGCATGGTTATAACACAAAACCCACGAAATTTAAACCACAAATTGTAGTTTTAGTTAGCCGTATAATTAATTATATTTCAATAAGTTATTTAATCTCGTTAGGCGAGCTGCCGCCATCAGCCCATGAATTTATGTTCTGAGCAGTGGTTGCCGATATGTTTGTAAGCGCCTCGGTAGTTAAAAAAGCCTGATGCCCTGTAACCATAACATTATCGAAAGAACGCAATTTGAAGAACAACGCATCTTCCAGAATTGCCCCAGAGTGATCGTAAAAGAACAGGCCCTTTTCGTACTCGTAAACATCTAACCCGGCAGCACCAACCTTGCCACTTTGAAGCGCGCCTACCAGCGCTTCAGTATCTATTACACCACCACGGGCGGTGTTTATTATCACCACACCCTTTTTCATCTGCGCGAATGTTTCAGCGTTCAGCATGTGTTTTGTTTGCGCATTTAACGGACAATGCAGAGATATTATATCGGAATTTTTGCACAGCTCTGTAAGCGATACGTACTTGATGCCGGTTTGTTTTATAAGCGCGGCATTCTGAACAACATCGTACGCAAGAAGGTTGCACCCTGCCCCATGCGCTATGCTAGCGAACGCAGCGCCGATATTACCTGTGCCGATCACCCCAACAGTTTTGCCGTGAATATCGAACCCCACCAGCTGGTTCAGCCGAAAATCTTGCTTGGAGATAAGCGATTGCGAAACCGGAAGTTTACGCGCCACCGCAAGCAGCAGCGCAAATGCGTGCTCGGCCACAGAGTAAGGCGAGTAACGCGGAACGTTGGCAACCTTAAGGCCCAGCTTTTTGCATTCTGAAATATCTACATGATCAAACCCAACAGAGCGCAAGGCGATATACTTCACGCCCACCTCTTTTAGCTTTGCAAGCACGGGGGCAGAAGCATCATCGGCGGTGAACAGGCACACGACATCACTACCCTTGGCAAGTTCAACGGTGAAAGGATTAAGCGCAACATCAATAAAATTCAGCTGATGAGAACCAAGCGCCTTTTCAAGGAACGGCCTTTCATATTCAAACGTGCTGAAAATGGTTAATTTCATATAACCAAAATAGGAGGTTGCGGAATAATTGCAAGCAACGTGGTTTTGGGCTATTAAAGGTTATGGCAAAGAATAAATTGATACGAGGCACGCATACCAGCGTAATTGAAGGAGTACCCAGCATACTTAATAAGTTTGTGGGCTATGGCTGGTTTGTTTCTGCGCGCCCGGGCGAAATAACCACCGGCAAAAAAGTTGGCGGAGGCGCACCTTTTGTTTCGGTTAAGCGGCACTCTAACACAGCGCAGAAAAACACACTAACCCTAACCTTTAAACGCAGCGGCGTGATACAGAAAATTTATATTGAAGTGAACGAGCTTGAAAAAAACCTAAGCGTAATAATGGCCGACATGAAAGAAATTGTGGCCAAGGTTTGGAAAGGCGCCGAATTCAAAGTGCGGGATTAGCCAGTGATGAGCGGCAAGAGTTGAGTGGTAAGATTTACACTTGATTTTTGAAAGCAAAAAACTAAATTGCAGCAATCCACTATGTGGGGCTTTAGCTCAGCTGGGAGAGCGCAACGCTGGCAGTGTTGAGGTCAGGGGTTCGATCCCCCTAAGCTCCACCAACAAAATACAGTCCTTTAGGGCGGCTTTTTGTTGGTTAGTTTGTGGCGGGTTAGAAACCAGTTCGACAATTTTTCAGGAGAAAAAATTGGAGAGGAGCGAAGCGACGAACCCGAAGGGCAAAGTGGCAGTAGGCACTTTATCAAACATTTTCAGCAAGAAAATTTTGACGCCGAAGGCGCCCGAAGGGTGCGAAGCCAGAAGGCGAGCATCACCCCCCTAAGCTCCACCAATTAAAATTCGGCTTTATGCCGCGCTTATTTAATCCTCTTCCTTCTCGCGTTTGTGGGCTTCGATGTGGCGGGTAGATTGTTCCTTGTTCTTATTATTTAAGTATTAAAGCTTCATAACACTTATACATACACCTTTATTCAAATTATAGGTTTCAGTGGCACGATCAGAAATATCAGTGCCAATTTCTTCAAAATTATCCGTTGGATCAACAGTAGTACATTCCGCCGAGAGCATAGTGCCTGTCCATGGCATACCATCATCTACTTTAATATCAATCAGCCAAAAATCTTCAGCTGTAAAAGAAGATCCCTTCTTATAGTAACAATCAACATCACCGTTTATACAAACAATATTACCTAAATAACTAATTGGTGAAATACCGTTAAAGTTAAACAGATTAATACCGGTATTTCTGGCAGAAATTTGGAAATTACAATCATTAAATAATGTTTCATCATAGACCCTAGTTGTTCCTGATGCAGGATCATAACAATCTGAATTTGCTAAAGGTGCGTAATTAGCTAGACCAGAACTACTCAAGTGATAAAAGGCCAAATAACCTTCTACCAAACCTGCGCTGATAATAATGCTACCATCACCATTACCGTTAGGTAGTGAAGGATCTATAAAAGCTGAAGCATTTATACAATCTCCAGGGCGGCAGTTATATTTTAGCAGAAAGATATTATGCGCCAATCTAAGCTCGTTAATATCTCTCAGCAATTTGTTTCTACTTGCCAAAGATACAAGATCTTGTCCAGCAAGTACGGCGGCGATCAATAGACCTATTATTATTAGAACTATTGCCAGTTCTACAAGAGTAAAACCTTTTTTATAATATTCTTTCATTACCTTTAAAATATAATGGTTTTAATCAATTACGGTATTATCGACTTCGTCTTTATCGCGTTTGTGGGCTTCTATGTGGCGGGTGGATTGCTCCTTGTTCTTGGCATCGGCCTGTTTTTCGGCTTTGGTGCGGCCATGCTTGCGGCGATTAGCATCCGCCTGCTTTTCTTTATCGGCCTTTGCAGCCTTCTTGCGAGCCTTGTTGAAGTTTATAATTTCGGTCATATCTACTGCTTCATTCTGAAGCAAATCTAGCAGAATTCTAGCGGTTTGGAAGGAAGATTTTTGGCACTTCCCCCTTGATAGTACTATTGAGTGGGGTATAAAGGAGTATTCATTATATAATAAAATAATGCAAAACACAAAGAAATCAATTTTTGACAATTTACCTGAAAACCTAGATGACAGAACGAAACTATTTCTTGAGTCAGTAATTTATATATCCAATACGATAGAATTTGCTTATGAAAATCTAAAAAAATTAATAGAAAATAATGAGCTTAGTAAAAATGAATTGGTTATGCTGTATATATGGTCTTTAATTGATAATTTTTATAGAATGTATAAAATAGTCAATAAAATGCCAGGTCTTAAAAAGAAAGAAATTTGGTTTCAACAATATACCCGAGAATGTGCTAAAGTTGAAGATATTAGGCATTTTCATCAACATTTTGATAACGATTTAGAAAGTTTGTTAATAAACAATAAACCTTTACTAGGCCATATAAGCTGGATTAAAGTAATTGATGAAAAAAAATTGATTATAATGACATTTATACCTGGCAACGTAAAAAAAACATCATTGTTTGTTGTAAATCCTTTAGGAAAAAATATTAAAGATAGGATAGATCTAATTACATACTACATAGGTGATGAAGAAATTAATATAAGTAACCTGTACTATTCGACTAGAGACTTTATGAAATATATAGATAAAACTTTTAGCAACTAACCAACCTGCATGTTGCGGGTAGCCTCAGGAAGTTTTACCACAAGGCCATCTAGTTCGTCATTCACCATTATCTGGCAGCCAAGGCGAGATGTTTGCGTAAGGCCGAAGGCAAGGTCTAGCATGTCTTCTTCCTCTTCCTTCGCAGTTGGCAGCGCGGCGTAGCGTGCGGTATCTTCAATTATTAAATGGCAGGTAGAACATGCAAGCGAACCTTCGCAAGCGCCTTCCAGCGGAATTTCGTTCTTGTGCGCAACTTCCAGCAGGCTAATGCCGTTTGGTGCATCTACAGTTTTCTCGCCGCCGTTCCATTTAAAAGTTATTTTTGCCATTACGCTACCTCGTTTATATTTTTACCGCTTAAGTAACCCTTCAGGGCTGCTGTTGTGCGGGCATCTGCAAAATCGGCCGCTATAGAATCTAAAGCTTTCACCTGTGCATCTATAACTTCGCGGTTGGTGCCTTTTACGGCCTGTTCAACCACTGCAATTTGCTCTGCAATTCTAGCTTTATATTCATCTGAAATTAAATTACCATCTTTTTTAAGCGCACTTGTAAGTGTTTTAAGCACAACATCTGCTTCTATGCGGCTTTCGGCCAACAGGCGCGCCATTATATCGCTTTTCGCCTGCTCCATACTGGTGATAAGTATCTTCTCCATCTCTTCGGCGTTCAGACCGTAGCTTGGCTTAACTTCTATGCGGGTTTCGGTATTGGTTTTTTCCTCACGTGCGGAAACGGTTAGTATGCCATCGGCATCGATGTTGAATTTTACCTCAACAACCGGAGTGCCCGCAAGCGCAGGCGGAATACCCTTAAGCTCGAACCGAGCAAGGCTGCGGCAATGTTCGGCCATTTCACGCTCGCCCTGCAGTACGTGCACCTTCATGCCGGTTTGGCCATCTTCATAGGTGGTGAATTTTTGTGAGGCCTGCGCCGGTATTGGCGTGTTACGCTGAATTATAACTTCCATCAGCCCGCCGTAAGTTTCTAGCCCCAGCGAAAGCGGAGTTACATCTAACAACAAGTTGCTGCTGCCGCGCGTAAGTGCCTCGGCCTGAATTGCGGCGCCCATAGCCACTACTTTATCGGGATCTATATCGATAAGCGGTTTTTTGCCGGTTAGCGCTTCCACCTTATTGCGGATAAGCGGAATGCGTGTTGAACCGCCCACCATCACCACGCCCTTTATTTCAGCCGGTTTCAGCTTGGCATCTTTCAGCACGCCTTCAAATATGCGAATTGTTTTATCAGCCATATCGCCGATTATGGCTTCAAACTCGGCGCGGGTTATTTCAATCTCTTTCTCATCAACCTTTTCTTTCACTGAATCGGCAAACGAAAGATTCTCTTTTACTTTGCGAGAAAGCGATTTTAATTCCGGCAGGGTTTTTGCTGTGCCGCTTTTCTTTTTTATTATCAGTGCAAGCGCCAAGTCAAGATCATCACCGCCAAGCTGCGTATCGCCGCCGGTTGCTATAACCTTGAACACGCCCATCTGCATTTTTAGAATGGATACATCAAACGTGCCGCCGCCAAGATCGTACACGGCGTATGTGCCTTCCGCATTTTTATCGAGCCCGTATGCAAGCGCCGCCGCTGTGGGTTCGTTTATCAGGCGCAGAACTTCCAGCCCTGCAAGCTTGCCGGCATCTTTAGTGGCCACGCGCTGAGCTTCGTTGAAATATGCCGGAACGGTTATAACGGCCTTGGTAACTTCGTGGCCTAGCGCAACTTCCGCATTACGTTTTAATTGCTTAAGTATCTCGGCCGAAAATTCTATCGGGGTAATTTCAGTATCGCCAAGTTTTAAACGGATTATTTTTTCAGAAGCGGCTTCATTAACAGGAAAGCCGAAGTTTTTAATTATATCTTTAGCTTCCGAGTAGCCAAGCCCCATAAGGCGCTTGATGGAATATAGTGGGCCCACCACTGAAGGCACGATAAAATCTCCGCGCTTGTCGGAAATAACTTCCGGCACTTCGTTGTGCGCAACAGCAACCAGCGAATTTGTTGTGCCAAGGTCTATTCCCACCGCTGTATCATTAGCGTGTGGAAGTGGCGATTGGCCTGGTTCATGTATTTGTAGTAGCATTCTACCTATCTAGCTCTTGTTTCAGTTTATCTAAATATTTCAATTTCATCGCGGCTTGTGCTGCGTTGCTTAAATCATTTTTAATAAAAAATTCAGCAAAATCTTTTTGCGCGCCAATAAATTCCGCGCCTATATGGCTTAGCAATTCAGCCTTGTTCTCGTTGCCAGATTCAATATCAGATGCACGTTCGCGCAGTTCCATCTGTTCCGTTAGCAAAGCAAGTGATGGTTTATATGTATTGTTCTTTTCCTTGTTCACCAGAATATTTTTAAGTTCCAGCAAATGGTTGGCACGTTCTACATCGTCATTCAAAATTGCGTAACCTTCATTCACATCGGCCGATTTTAAGCTTACCTGCATCTTCTGCGCCTCGCTTAAACCCACGCTTCTATCGGGGTGATACTGCATCTGCAGTTTAAAATATTCCCGCTCTAGTTCATCCTTATCGATAGCGTAAGCCGGCTGAATATTAAATAATGTGAAGTAGTTTATCATTATACGTGGAAAGATTCGCCACAGCCGCAGCGGCCTTTTTCGTTAGGGTTTACGAATACAAAACCAGATTTCATTTTCTCTTCTACAAAATCCATTGTGGTACCGATAAGGTATAGCGAAGCTTTAGGGTCTATGATCACTTTCACGCCTTTATCTTCCACCACATCTTCAAACTTTTTAACATCGTCAGCATACTCTATGGTGTAAGCAAGGCCAGAACAGCCGCCTTTACGCACACCCACACGCACACCTTCGGAAGGTTTATCACGGGCAGCCAGAAGGTTCTTTATCTGGTTTGCGGCCTGATCTGTTATTTCAATTACGTTTTTCATTATTTATTTTTCTTCTTATAATCTTCTATCGCGCTTTTAATTGCATCTTCCGCCAGCATCGAACAGTGGATTTTTACCGGAGGCAGAGAAAGTTCCTGCGCTATCTGCGTGTTTTTAATTGTATAGGCTTCATCAAGCGTTTTGCCTTTTATCCATTCTGTAGCAAGTGATGAAGAAGCGATTGCAGAACCACAACCAAAGGTTTTGAACTTTGCATCTTCAATTACGCCATCATCTGAAACCTTAATTTGCAGCTTCATAACATCGCCGCACGCAGGCGCGCCAACAAGGCCAGTACCAACGTGGTTGTCCTTTTCGTCCATTCTTCCTACATTACGAGGGTTCTCATAATGATCGATTACTTTATTACTATAAGCCATTTTACTCTCCTTAGTGGGCTGCCCACTCTATTTTACTAATA
Source organism: uncultured Rickettsiales bacterium (assembly GCA_964564045.1). Classification (GTDB taxonomy): domain Bacteria; phylum Pseudomonadota; class Alphaproteobacteria; order Rickettsiales; family UBA8987; genus JAMHZE01. The sequence continues at coordinate 15,366 of CAZLZP010000014.1, read as the reverse complement.
TCGACACCGTCTTTGTACATATCCCACAGCGGCGAAAGGTCGCGTAGTTTCTGCACATTCTCTTTTACTATGGCTATTGCCCTATCTACCTCTTCTTCGGTAGTAAAGCGGCCAAAACCAAAACGAATTGATGTGTGCGCAAGTTCATCACCCACACCCAGCGCATGCAGTACATACGAAGGTTCAAGGCTGGCAGATGTACACGCCGAGCCAGAAGAAACAGCTAGGCCACGAATTGCCATTAACATGCTTTCGCCTTCAATATACGCAAAACTTATATTTATATTGCCCGGAAAACGCTGTGTCTTATCGCCATTTAAAAACACTTCCGGAATTTCTTCCACAGTTGCCTTGTAGAATTTATCAAAGAACTTTTGTAAGCGAGCACGCTCTTCTTTCATTTCTGCTTTCGCAATTTTAGCAGCCTCGCCCAAACCAACTACAAGCGGAGTTGGTAATGTACCAGAGCGGAAGCCCCTTTCCTGCCCGCCACCATTGAATAGTGCTTCCAGGCGAACACGCGGGCGACGGCGAACATATATTGCGCCAACACCTTTAGGCGCATAAATTTTGTGACCAGATATGGAGGCAACATCTATATTCATCGCTTCAACATCTATATCTATTTTACCGAACGCCTGCGCCAGATCAGAATGGAAGAACACGCCACGCTCACGAGTTATTTTGCCAATTTCTGCCATTGGCTGAATTACGCCAATTTCGTTGTTCACCGCCATTACCGAAACAACCAGCGTATCTTCACGAATAGCTTTTTTCAAAACCTCCAGATCAAGCAGGCCATTAGTTTGCACCGGCAGATAGGTTACTTCAAACCCTTCCTGCTCTAGGTGGCGGCATGCATCAAGCACGCATTTATGTTCGGTTTGAACGGTTATAATGTGCTTTTTCTTATCACCATAAAAATGCGCAAGGCCCTTTATTGCCATATTGTTACTTTCTGTTGCGCCTGAAGTAAAAATTATTTCCTTGGCATCGGCATTTATCAGATCTGCCACCTGCTCACGCGCTATTTCAACACCATCTTCCGCTTCCCAACCATACTGGTGAGAACGTGAATGTGGGTTACCAAACTTCTCCATGAAATACGGCTTCATAACTTCAAACACTCTTGGATCAAGCGGAGTGGTTGCCTGATAATCGAGGTATATCGGTTTTGTTACTTCGTTCTTTACTACACCACAAACTGTCATATTAAGCTGCCTTCTTTTGTTTATTTTTTTCGTATATCTTCTGCCATATAGATAGGAACTGTTTTGCCTCATTTAAAGTGCTGTTCCAACCTAATGAGATACGTATTGCGCTTTTAGTTTTTTCAGAATCTACACCCATAGCAACCAGAACATGCGATGCTACCACACGACCAGAGCTGCATGCAGCCCCTGCCGATATTGCTACACCTTCCAAGTCGAAATTTATCAGATGAGTTTCTGATGATGCGAATGGAAGATAAATGGAAATTGTGTTTGGCAGACGTTCTGCCTTTGTTCCAAATATTTCTACTTCAGGAGTTATCTTCTTAATTTCTATTTCTATGAAATCTCGAATCTCTTTAACCTTTAAACCTTCATCTTTTAACTGGCTTGTTGCAAGTTCAGCAGCCTTTGCAAAGCCCACTGCTGCTGCGATATTTTCTGTTCCGGCACGCAGGAATTTTTCCTGACCACCGCCGTGAAGCATAGGCAGAACTTCTAACCCAGATTTAATGATAAGCGCTGCCGCTCCTTTTGGCCCGCCAAATTTATGCGCCGAAATTGTAGCCATATCGCAGCCAAGAGAATTGAAATCGAACGGTACCTTACCAGCCGCTTGCGATGCATCGATATGCAGAAACCCGCCATTTTCAAAAACTATATTAGCTATTTCACGCACCGGCTGAATAACACCAGTTTCGTTATTGGCATGAATTATTGAAACAACATATTTTGTGCCTTTAAGCGATGCGGTTATTTCTTTGAGTTTATCAAGTTTTATTATTCCGTTTGAATCAACCGGGACTAAAATGCTTTTTCTGAAGCTTGCAGGCTTTGAAATTGAAACATGCTCTATTTCGCTGGTAACAATTGTTTCAACGCCTTTAACACATACAAGCGCCATGTTGTTACTTTCAGTTCCACAAGATGTTAACACCACAGTTGCACCTTCCGCACCAAAAGCCTTCTGAATTTTTGTATGAGCCGAGTTTAGTATTTTTTTAGCTTCACGACCATGCGAGTGAATAGAAGATGCGTTTAGCGGAGCAGTTGCAACTTCGGCCATAGCTTCCCACACGCCCGCACGCAGTGGCGTGGTTGCGTTGTAATCGAAGTATATTTGCTCTTTTGCGTTCATCGTTAATGGTTAGCCGTTAATGGTTGAGTCGATAAACGATTAACACCTGACGATCTAACTTTTTTATTAACCAGATCGGCAAGGGTTATCGATTCAAAATAATTCTCGATGGTTTCGCTAAGGCCATCCCATAGATCGTGTGTTGAGCACTTTCCACCAGTCGCGCAATGTGAATGTTCTGCGCCGCAACGTGTCATTTTAATTTTCTCTTCGGCAGCGCTTATAATTTCAGATATTTTTATATCGTTAACATTTCTTGCAAAACTATACCCACCCCCCGGACCTCGCTGAGACTTCACAATTCCGGCATGTTTCAGTTTCGAGAATATCTGTTCAAGATAAGGTACGGTTATATCCTGACGCTTTGCTATTTCAGCAAGCGATATCGCACGACCGCCTTCTTCAATAAAACGGTTCTGGTCGGCCATATCAACTAGGGCCATCACCGCATATCTACCTTTTGTTGTTAGCATCATAAAACTACCTATATTGTCCAGCTTTCTGCCGATTTATCAGCATCGCCATCTTTTCCTTCAATTTCGTTAACGCGCTTCTGAAGACCCGTCACTTCCTTTATCAGCCTTTCTAGAAGAACCTGACGGGAATCTACCTCGCCTGCAGAAGTTGCCGCATATGCCTTGAACGTATCAGTATCTTTCAGCTCTTCCTTGCGAACAACTTTACGCGCAGGAATACCAACCATTGTTGCTCCCGGTTCAACATCAGAAACTACTACCGCGTTGGAACCAATTTTTGCGCCATCACCAACTGTAATTGGGCCAAGCACCTGAGCCCCCGCGCCTATAACAACATTATTGCCAATTTGCGGATGGCGAAGCGCGCCCTTTTCCAGATTCACCGATACACCACCTAAGGTTACATCGTGATAAATGGTAACGTTATCGCCTATTCTTGAGGTTTCACCAATAACAACACCAAACCCATGATCGATGAAAAGATTTTTTCCGATAGTAGCACCCGGGTGAATTTCAATACCGGTTATTATACGGCCAATATACGCAATAAAACGTGGCAGCGTATGAAGTTTCATGCGCCATAGCCAGTTTGTAAGCCTGTGGATAAGCACGGCATGAAAACCAGGATAGCACAAAATGATCTCGAGCCTGCTTTTTGCAGCCGGGTCGCGTGCGAAAAATGAATCAACTTCTTCTTTTATTTTACCAAACATCTTCCTTCTCCAAATTTTTTGCTTTATATTTTATAACGCAGAGACTATATATGTTTTCCGCCAATATTATAGCGCGAACTTATAGAATAACCAAGTAAATTGGTCAACTATTATAATGCATTGATTTGTAAGGGTTTTGAATATGCCAGAGATTATTATACCAGGCCCGGAAGGGAGAATTGAAGGTAGATACCATCATAATGAGGACAGGAATGCACCGGTAGCACTGGTTCTGCACCCGCACCCTAAGCATGGTGGCACAATGAATAATAAGGTTACCTACAACCTTTATAAACAATTCGCAGTAAATGGCTTCTCGGTACTTCGCTTTAATTTTCGCGGCGTTGGCCGCAGTGAAGGCACTTTTGATAATGGCATTGGTGAACTTACTGATGCTGCAGCATGCCTTGACTGGCTGCAAAAAATTAACCCCGATGCATCTACATTCTGGGTGGGCGGGTTCAGCTTCGGTTCGTGGATAGCAATGCAGCTACTAATGAGAAGGCCAGAGCTTGAAGGTTTTATAGCTATCTCTCCTCCGGCCAACCTTTATGATTTCAACTTCCTTTCACCATGTCCACGTAGCGGCCTTATAGTTCAGGGTGATGAAGATAGTATTGTTGATGAGCCTTCTGTTCGCAAGCTTGCGGAAAAACTGAACGCAACGCGCGATATTGAAGTTGATTACCGTATAGTTCGCAACGGTGACCACTTCTTCCGCGGCCAGCTTGATGAACTTGATGATCACCTTAACCAGTATATTAAACTATATTCTGAACCGCTGAAGAAACGCGGCAGAATTAAACTGGATAAAAAACGCAGGCAGCTTCCAAAAACAAGCTAGGTATTGTTTTCATGAGATTCATAGAAAGCGAAAGCAAAATTCGTGGCTTCTCGGAAATAGAATTAACTTTGTTCTTTCTACTGGTTGCGTTCATTGTTATTGCCGTTCACACCTGCCAGGATCTATCGCTTGAATCTAAAGCCAAAGAAGATATAGCCGATATAAGCGGATACAGAATTGCAAGCGATGCGTTCAGAACAAAATACGGCCAGCTTCCAGGTGATTTTAACGGCGCAAAGGCGTTATGGCCTGAAAGTATAAACGGTAATGACAACGGTTACTGGGAAGCCGCTGAAAGTGCGCAGGTGTTCAAACATCTTGCATATGCCGATATGGTAGAAGCCGCTGATGGCGTTATATTTCCAAAACTTTCTTCAACCGGACAGAGCGTTTTTCCGGTTGGTATGTTCAATAAAGAATCTACCGAATTAATGAGCGATATATTCTACGGCTATCCATTCCCTGTAAATTCGTTCATGATGTATTTTGAAGATGCCGCGAATGGCAATTTAATGCCTTCACAAAAAAGAGTGCCTCATGCGGCAGTGGCGTTTATTGATGGCAAGATTGATGATGGTAATGCCGTTACAGGCAATATGCGGGTGGCGTTCAACAACCCAGATTTCTTCGGCATTTCCAGCGTTAAAGAAGTTTGCGCCTATTCCAACGGTAAATACAGAACCGACGAGAACGATAATCTGTTCTGCAATTTTATAATTAAGTATTAGTTCTTCGCTTTAAGCTCGATAACATCAGCGGTTCTGCCACGATGCATATCTCCGCCTGTCATGGCCTTCGCCGGATTTTTAACGCCAGTTGTAGATGTAAATGATATTGGCATATCAAGCATACTACGCACTGCCAGGAATGCAAAACCTTGCGCCTCGATAAAGTTAACATCTAGCTTTTCATCTATGGCGCTTATTGGCTGAACATTGCCTTTAAGAACTTTTTTCAGGCGGTTCATAAGGAATTTATTATGCACCCCGCCGCCACATATGTACCAGCTCTTCGGAGGTTGCGGTAAATGTTCCAGCGATCTTTCAATAGAAAGTACGGTAAATTCCACCAGGGTTGTAACCTTGTTAACAAAAAAGAATGCACGATATTTTTCCTGAAGCAACTTCGCAAGCTTATCCCAGAACTGGTTTCTATCTAGCGACTTAGGCGGCTTTTTAGCGAAATACTCGTCATCCAGCAGGTCTTTCAGAAGATCATCTATCACCTTACCGGCCTTTGCCACCTTGCCACCTTCATCAAAATGCTTTCCGGTATTTTCCAGAACAATATCATCTATCAGCGCATTACCGGGGCCGGTATCGAACGCCACCAGATTTTTATCATCGATATATGTTATATTGGAAACGCCGCCGATATTTACAACCGCACTTGGGTACTTACTTTGCGGCACTATCGCCTTGTGGTATATAGGTAGTAGAGGTGCGCCCTGTCCGCCATTTTCAACATCTTTCGCGCGAAAATTATTTATAACATTTATGCCTGTGCGCTCGGCAAGATATATTCCATCACCAATCTGCCAGGTGAATTTTTCATGCGGGCGATGATCTATAGTTTGCCCGTGAAAACCGATAACATCAATATCTTCCGCCTTCAGATGCGCATTGCCCAGAAGCTGCTCTACCGCTTCAATATGAAGCTTGGTTATATCGCGCTCGACATCTTTTATATAAACATCGTCAATTATTTTATTCTGAACATCTGTTATAAGCCTGCGCAACTTTAATTTCAGCCAGCCGGGATATTCCACAAAATGTGTTTCGCCAAAGCCGGTTACCTTGCTTCCATCAGTTTCTATTATGGCAGCATCTATGCCATCCATAGATGTTCCGCTCATCAGGCCAATACTTCTGTAGATTTTTCCGTTCATTTTCAAATGGTTAGCTTTATGAATTCTATTGTAACAATTTTTACGACTTTGTTAACAGTTTTTTAACGTTTTTAAGGTATAATTAAAACTGGGGAAATAAAGATCTTTTATGATGAAGACTCACAAACTCTGGCTGTTGGGAAAAGATGCCGTGGAAGAACCTGGGGAAGTTACTGATATTGACCCCAACAAAGCTACGATCATATATTTTTCTGGAACGGGAGATTTCGTCGAAACAAAACCAAGTTTTGCACTCAGAAGATCTTTGGTGGATATAATAAGCTCTAACGCGGGAGTAGCCCCCGAAGATTATAATGCATATACGATCTCTTCAAGAGAACATGGAAGAACACAGGAAGAGCTTGTAGAAAGTATATTAAAGTTCAACAAAGAGCCAACAACCTTTATGGATGAAGGCAAAGAACTATACGACCTTATAATGAAAAAAAGGGTGCCCGCAGCTTCACCAGACAAAAAAGAGCATAAAAATAATATTAGAGATATAAAACAATTTTTCAGCTCGATAAATTTTATCGGACATAGTTACGGAGCTGTTTATTTGGGACAGGTAAAAAATGCCCTATTACACGACATGAGAGAAAAAGGCTATAGTAATAAAGACGTAGAGAACTGCACTGATTGTCTGCTGGGATGCTATATCGGCCCTTCAAGAAAGCTGGACGGCTGCACACCAATGATACCTTCTCTTTATGCAGTTTCCAGCCACGATCCATTCCCTGATAAGCGAGGAGATTATAAAGAGCTTGTAAAAGATGACCCACATGAATTCCTTGCCCATAAACTATTTGGTAATGCACTTGTACTTTACTCCAGAAAATCTCCAGCATTAATGCCAACATTGACCATTAAGAGTTTAACGGCACAGGAGGAAAGAGATACGGGCTCTACCATACAGAATAAAATCCGCCTATCTCAGGCTGAGCTTGAAGAGATGGACGAAGAGAAGAGAAGAAGAACAATAGAAAAGCGCTATCAGCCCATAGCAAGTGAGCGCAGATATAGGCAGGTAGATGGAAAATGGGAACCAAGAATACAATGGCAAATGAAAAAGAAAGAGCGCTGGGTAACTGATGAGAGTGGAGCGGGAGGTCACCATTCTTTCAGGTATACTAACATCACCAAATTAAGAGATGACCTTACCAGCATGATATTTCAGGTGGAACCTTTTGCCCATATTGTGTGTGATATGATTAGAACCCAGATAGAGACCTCATCATTCTGCATAAAAACAGGCGAAGTAAGATCTGGCCTCCAAATATTAAATACCATCATCGAGAAAGAACTTACAACTGAGGGTAAAGATGCCGCTCATCAAAGGGTAGAAGATGGAAAAAAAATGTTTAAACAATTATATTATGATGCACCTGAATCAATGATAACCAGATAAGCACAGCGCCTGCGATGTTAAAAGACCTAATACACACGCTTTTTAGGCGGAACCACTTCAACTTCATCAGTTAAAGTTTGCATAACAACAGGGCGGTAGTCGAACTTAACGTTGCCGGCCGGGTCTATCCAGGCAAGTGTGTGCTTCATCCAGTTTGCATCATCGCGGTCTTTATAATCTTCCCTGGCATGCGCACCACGAGATTCCTTACGGTTAAGAGCAGAGGTGATAGAAACCATCGCCTGCGGAATTAAATTGCCAAGCTCCAGAGCTTCCACCAAATCAGAGTTCCAGATAAGCCCCTTGTCTTTCACCAGCATATCATCGCACGACCTGTAAACTTCTTTCATACCTTCAATACCTTCAGCCATGGTTTTTTCAGTACGGAATACCGCGGCATTCTTCTGCATTGTTTTTTGCATATTCAAGCGTATATCAGCCACTTTGGTAGAGCCTTTGGCATTACGCACAGCATCAAAACGGGCGATTATCTTATCAGTTTTATCAGCTGAAAGTGGTTTGTGCGGAGTGTTCTTTTTCACCACCTGTCCGCAACGGATTGCAGCAGCACGGCCGAACACAACCAGATCGAGCAGTGAATTTGAACCTAAACGGTTAGCACCGTGAACAGAAACGCAGCCTGCTTCACCAACAGCCATAAGGCCAGGAACTACGGTTACATTACCATCTTTCACCACTTCGCAGTGAATGTTTGTTGGAATACCGCCCATATTATAGTGCACTGTAGGAAGCACAGGAATAGGTTGCTTGGTTACATCAACACCTGCGAAAATTTTTGCAGTTTCAGAAATGCCCGGTAAACGCTTATGCAGAATTTCAGGATCAAGGTGGTCAAGATGTAAATAGATATGATCTTTATTAGGGCCAACGCCGCGACCTTCCATTATCTCTATTGTCATTGAACGGGAAACAACATCACGGCTGGCAAGGTTTTTCGCTTTCGGAGCATAACGTTCCATGAAGGCTTCGCCCTCACTATTGCGTAATATACCGCCTTCACCGCGCGCGCCTTCTGTTATAAGGCAGCCGCTGCCGTAAATACCTGTTGGGTGGAACTGAGTGAATTCCATATCTTGAAGCGGAAGGCCGGCTCTAGCCGCCATACCACCACCATCACCCGTACATGTATGCGCTGAAGTTGCACTGAAGTAGGCGCGGCCATAGCCGCCAGTTGCAAGTATTACTGTATGCGCACGGAACACGTGAAGGGAGCCATCATCTAAATTCCAGGCAACAACGCCTTTACATGCGCCATCATCATCCATTATCAGATCAAGCGCAAAATATTCCACGAAGAACTTCGCCTTATGCTTAAGGCTTTGCTGGTAAAGCGTATGAAGGATTGAGTGGCCGGTTCTATCAGCCGCCGCGCATGTACGCACCGCTGCTGGGCCTTCGCCATACTCGGTTGTCATTCCGCCGAACGGACGCTGGTAAATTTTGCCTTCTGGTGTACGGCTGAAAGGCACGCCGTAATGTTCCAGTTCAATAACCGCAGGAATTGCGTGCTTGCACATATATTCAATTGCATCTTGGTCACCCAGCCAGTCCGAACCTTTAATGGTATCGAAATAGTGCCAGCGCCAGTCGTCTTTTGTCATGTTACCAAGCGCCGCGGAAATACCACCCTGCGCCGCAACAGTATGCGAACGTGTTGGGAATACTTTTGTAATGCAAGCCGTTGAAAGACCTTGTTCAGAAAGGCCTAGCGTTGCACGAAGCCCAGCGCCACCAGCGCCTACTACTACTACATCATATTCGTGATTTACTATTTTATATGCGTTCATGATTTAAAATTAAGATAATAATAAATTAACAAAACCGAGAAAATACCTGCAAAACAGAAAAGAATGGCCAGGAATTTAAGGCCGATAAGCATACCCCACTTAACCGCTTTTTTGTGAACGTAATCTTCTATAACCACCTGAATACCAAGTGTGCCATGGTAAAATACACTAAAAAGAACTAATATGGTTAAAATTGCATTGTGCGGCGCAGAAAGAAAATCGGTAAGTTCATACTTAGGGGTTTTTGCCATGCAGATAACATTAATAAGCAGCCACGGCATAAGCAATAAGTTAGCAAGTGCCGTATAGCGCTGGTGCAGCCAGTGGTGCGAGCCATGCGCGCTGGAACTTTTTTTGGTATGTATGTTTGTTTGTTCAGACATTTAAATTACCAGATATATCCAAGTTAAAATTGTTAACGAAACACTTACTATAAGCACTGCATAGCCTGTTTTGTAAGCTGTTTTAATTTCGTAGCCTTTGCCTATATCCCAGAACAGGTGCCTTATGCCGTTGCATGTGTGGAAATATATAGCGAAACTCCACCCAAGCAGGCAGGCATAGGCGAATATTTTACCAAGTTTGAAAGAAACCAGCCACGTGAACATGCTTTCATTCAGGAACGCAAACGCATAAAGGTAATAGGCGAACACAAAAGCACCGATGTAAAGGGCACAGCCGGTTGCACGGTGAGTAATAGATAACACTGATGTTATCTGTGGCTTATACACCTGCAAATGCGGGGAAAGCGGACGTTCACGGCCAATTTTTTTGTTTTCTGTCATCTCTAGTATAAATTTTACCAGAGCTACTAATAAGGGGTTATAGGAATTAATTCAAGTGGGTAATTTTAAAGCATAAACCAGAAGTAAAATACTACTTATTAAATTTTTACTTCTTCAATTCAAGCAGCTTTTCGTACGCCTCTTTTTTGGAAATTCCATACAACTCGGCGGCGATAGCAGCTGCATCCTTCACACTGTTATTATACAGTAAAGAGGTTAATTTTTCGTTAAGAATTTCAGGGGAAAGTGAAATATTTTCATCAGGCTTATTTGAAAGTAAAATCACTACTTCTCCCTTCGGTTCGGCAGCTTCAAAAATACTTAATAATTCACTTAAACTATTCGTTTTAACCTCTTCATATAGTTTAGAAATTTCACGCACTACTGAAGCCTGAATATCTCCAAAAACAGCCTTGGCAACGGTTAAAGTTTCAGCCACCCTACTACCTCTTTCGAACAGAACAAGGGTGGTTTCCACCACCTTATATTTATTAAATTGCTTCTTTAACTGCTCTACCTTTGGTTGTAAAAAACCAAGGAATAAAAAGCTATCTGTAGGTAGCCCGGCAAGTGTTAAAGCAGCAGTAACAGATGATGCCCCAGGAAGGGTGGTTACATATATGCCTTTTTCACGCGCCTCTCTAACCAGCTTATAGCCAGGGTCGGATATCAGTGGCGTTCCGGCATCAGAAACCAGCACATAAGCTGCTCCGGCAGCCACTTCTGAAAGGATGCGCTCACGCACCTTCTCATCAGAGTGATCGTTATACACAACAAGCTTCTTTTCTATGCCATAATGAGACAGCAGTTTATGCGTTACCCGTGTATCTTCGCATATTATAACATCGGCCTCTTTCATGGCTTCCAGCGCCCGCAGGGTTATATCCTTTAGGTTGCCAATAGGTGTTGCGGTTATGTACAGGCCTGATTTCATTTTTTATTAAAATCTTAACTAATTCCGAATCGATATGTTTAGCTTCTACCCTAAGTTTAGGGTATAATCTAGATATTAATCGAGGGAATTATATGACCAATAAGTTTGATAGTAGCTGCATGCTTACCTATGCGCTGGATTGCATTGTGAAGGATGGCTATACCACCTTCCCGGAACCAGAGTATAAGGTTGTGAACGAACCTTTGGTAAAGGTAAAAGGCTACACCTCTAAAACTGAGTATTACACAGGCTAGTTCTATGAGCCAGGATTTTAAGGACATGATACCTGAAGATCTGGCAAAACTTTTTGCCGATATACGGCAAGGTATGGAAGGAATAGAAAACAAAGCTCCTGAACAACCAAAAGACAAAGAAATAGAATGGAACTTTAACAGATAGCAATATAACAATTGAATTTCGTTTACTCTCCTTATAGAAAAGCCATATATTAAGTTATACGGCCTTTTTTATGCAAAAATACAAACAGCCCAACGCACAAGGACACTTCGGAGAATACGGCGGAAGATACGTAGCCGAAACACTTATGCCGCTTATCCTTGAAGTGGAAAAAGCCTACGAGGCCTGCAAAAAAGATAAGAAGTTCCAGGAAGAACTGAATTACTATAATAAGGTTTATACCGGCCGCCCTTCTCCGCTTTATCCGGCGAAAAATCTTGCGAAAGCGCTGGGCATTAAAAAAATATATTTAAAGCGTGATGAGCTGAACCACACCGGCGCACACAAAATTAACCACTGTTTGGGGCAAATATTAGTTGCCCTGCGCATGGGCAAAACCCGCATTATAGCAGAAACAGGCGCAGGCCAGCACGGCGTTGCCACCGCCACCGTATGCGCTTTGTTTGGTTTAAAGTGCGTTATTTACATGGGCGCAAAAGATGTTGAAAGACAGGCTCCAAATGTTTTCCGCATGAAGTTACTTGGCGCAGAAGTAAGGCCCGTTACCGCCGGCAGCAACAGCCTGAAAGATGCAATGAACGAAGCAATGCGTGATTGGGTAAGCAACGTGTACGATACATATTACCTTATAGGCACCGCAGCGGGCCCGCACCCTTTCCCGATGATGGTACGCGATTTCCAGAGCGTTATGGGCCGTGAGGCTAAAGCACAGTTTCAGGAATTTGAAGGCAAAGGCAAGCTACCAACGCAACTGCTTGCGTGTATTGGCGGCGGCAGTAATGCGCTTGGCCTGTTCTACCCTTTCATTGATGACAAGAAAGTTAAGCTTACTGCAGTTGAAGCAGCAGGAAAAGGTTTGAACAGCGGCCAAACGGCAGCATCTATAGCGAAGGGAAAAACTGGCGTACTGCACGGGAACAAAACCTATTATATGCAGGATGCTAATGGAAACATTGAAGAAAGCCACAGCATTTCGGCCGGGCTGGATTACCCAGGCATTGGCCCTGAACATGCATTTTTGAATGATATTGGCCGCGTTAAATACGAAAGCGCCGGCGATGCGGAAGCGCTGGAAGGATTCAAACTACTTACAAGAACCGAAGGTATTATACCAGCACTGGAACCTAGCCACGCGCTTGGCTACCTAATTCGTGATGCGAAAAAACTGAAGAATGAAACGATAATTGTGAACATCTGCGGCCGCGGAGATAAAGACCTGCAAACGATAATGAATAATGTTAAGGTTTAAAAACCTCAAATAAAAACGGCGCAATTTTTTGCGCCGTTTTCGTCCCCCAAAAATTATTAAACTACCCGTTAGCAGCTTCTTTCAGTGGAATAGCATCAAGCATAGGGCCGCTGTTCTTACCAACTTCAAGCGATTTAAGCTTGCGGTGAAGTGCAGAACGCTCCATACCAACGAACGATGCCGTGCGGGAAATATTGCCACCAAAACGGTTTATCTGCGCTAGCAGATACTGGCGTTCGAATAGCTGGCGTGCATCACGCAGTTTAAGCGACATAAGTTCCTTGCTGCCGGAATTATCAACGAAATCTGAAGTGGTTCCGGAAACTATCTCTTTCGGAAGCATTGAAGATTTAATTGTTTCGATAGAATCACCCGGGTGAGTAAGCAGCATCCATTCAATAACGTTCATCAACTGGCGCGCATTACCAGGCCAATCGTAAGATTGCAGGGAAATAACAGCCTCAGCGGTGAATTTGCGACGCGGATAATTGAAACGTTTGCAGTAGTAATTATTCAGGTGTTCCGCAAGTTTAGGAATATCTTCACGACGCTCACGCAGGCTTGGAATTTTTAGCTCTACCACATTCAGGCGATGGAAAAAATCAGAGCGAACCTCACCTTCACGTATCTTTCTTTCAAGATCTTTGTTGTTAGTAGAAGCAATTACACGAACGTTAGATTCAATTGTTTTTGTACCACCGGCACGCGTGAATTTTCCATCAGTAAGGAATTTTACCAGCTTGCCCTGCGTTTCTTTAGGAAGATCGCATATCTCGCTGAAGAACATCGTTCCGCCATTAGCAAGTTCTAACAAACCAACACGACGCGCAGGAGAATTAAGATCACCGGAATCTTCAGTGCCAAAAAGAATAGCATCTATTTCGGTAGGCTCGTAATTATAAACATCAAAATTGATGAAACGGAAATTAGCACGCTTTGAAAGATTGTGGATAGAACGTGCAATAGATTCGTTACCCGAACCTATCTCGCCTTTTATGAACACGCGGCTTTCAGTTTTTGCAACTCTGTCTATCTCTTGGTTAACAGATTTAATTATCGCCGAATCGCCATATAGAAAATCTATCGGCTGATTCTTATTTGCTAGCTCCATGTTTTCTTTAAGTAACCTCGCATTTTCAACAGCTTTATTCAGCGTGTTGATCAGCTTATCGGCCTTGAAAGGCTTTTCGATATAATCATAAGCTCCGAGTTTAAGTGAACGTAGCGCAGTTTCGATATTGCCATGACCAGATATCATGATAACAGGTATATCGGCGTATTTCTTCTTCATGAATTCAAGTATGCCCAAACCATCTAATTCGCTTTCTTTCAGCCAAATATCAAGAATTACGGCCTCAGGAGCCTTTTCCGAAATCATTTCAAAGGTTTCCGTGCTGTTTTTTGCCCTTAAAGGTATATATCCTGCGTCATCTACGATGTCGGATATAAGTTCCAGAATGTCTTTTTCATCATCTACGATTAACACTTTGTTTTTAGACATATTTTGCCCCTTAGTTGGTTTATTGGTAAAACTTCTTGGTGTATATTTAACACATAAAACTAAAGTGACAGTATTGCAACTGAAATCTTTTTGCAACGTTTTTTGCGTTGTAGATCAGGTGGTTAATGCGGATAAAAACAATTTTGCCTTGGATTAACCAAATATTAACTAATTAATGATATAATCAAGCTAGGAAAACTTAGCTTATGGCGTTATCAAAACCA
>CAZLZP010000014.1:0-738 GCA_964564045.1 uncultured Rickettsiales bacterium | reverse complement strand
GGCAAATTATATCTGAAATTCAGGAAGGAGCAGACATCAACGCTATTTCAGAAAAATTCAATGAAACGATAAAAGGGCTAATTGAGAACGAGATTAAAGACTTTATGCCTTACCACTATGTAGGGCAAGCAGATCAGAACCACACAGAACTGTATAAAAACTTAACGAGTTTGGCTGAAAAATGCGGTGGTAAAGAACTAGTTAAAAAGGTTCTTTTAGCAGGGCGCTTTAATTGTTTTTCGACAGCAGCTGGTAACGGACATACAGAAACATGCAATGCCTTAATAGGCATTGCAGAGAAATGCGGTGGCGCTGAACTTGTTAAACAGGTAATTGTCCATAATGAATTTTCTGCTTTTGCCTTTTCTGCAGAAGAAGTTCGTATAGAAACGTTTCGGTTAATAATAAACACCGCTGAAAAGCATGGCGGACCCGAATTTGCTAAAAGCATGTTTGAAGAAATGGGGGTTTACGCCTTACAACAAGCTGTTAAAAATAATAAAACAACAGAGAACAAAAAGATAGAAATGTGCCAAACTATAATGAATGGCGCTGAAAGATATGGCGGTACCGAGCTTCTTAAAAAAGTGATTATAGGCTATAAAGGGGGTTTTAGTGGTTTTAATTATGCTGCAAATGAAGGCCATCTAAGGGTTTATAATACAATAATGAAAATGGCTGAAAAATGCGGCAATGAGTTTGTTAAAGAAATTCTTTCAGGGCCAAACCTTTTAGGAC
>CAZLZP010000013.1:20508-28446 GCA_964564045.1 uncultured Rickettsiales bacterium | reverse complement strand
GGTATTGCTTACATTACCTCAATCATCGCTTCGCTATTTGTATCGCTCACGCTGACCCCAGCCCTTTGCTCTTACCTGTTGCCGAATATGAAGCGCATGAGCGCGGAGCATGACAGCTGGCTGCTACGCAAGATCAAAGGGATTCAAACCCGTGTGCTTAACTTTGCTTTCCCGAACAGCAAATTCGTTCTGACAGGGGTTGCGATTTTGACTTTCGCGGTGCTAGCGATGGTGCCGTTCTTCGGCAAAGAATTCCTGCCACAATTCAATGAAGGCTCGGTAACAATCAACATTCTGACCCCGCCCGGAACCAGCCTTGCTGAGTCTAACCGTATCGGCACGATTGCAGAAAACCTGATTCGCCAAGTACCCGAAGCCACCGAAACCGGAAGACGCACAGGCCGTGCTGAACGCGATGACCATGCGGAGGGCGTGCATTCCAGTGAGATTGAGGTGGAGTTGAAGGAGTCGAAGCGTTCCCGCGCTGTCATTCTGGCTGATATTCGCAACCGCTTGGATGAAATCCCCGGTATTGCGATCAATATCGGCCAGCCGATTTCACACCGGATTGACCACATGATGAGCGGTGTACGGGCGCAAATTGCCATTAAGCTGTTCGGCACTGATCTGGATGTGCTTCGTGCGAAAGCCGAAGAAATCCGTGTAGCCATGAGCGAAGTGGAAGGCGTGGTGGATCTGTCGGTAGAAAAGCAGGTGCTTATCCCGCAGGTGCATGTGTTGTTTGACCGTGAGAAAGCCGCTACCTATGGCCTCCTTTCTGGCGAAGCGGCGGAATATGCCGAGCTTGCCATGCAGGGTAAAGCCGTGGGGCAAGTGCTGGATGGCCAGCGCACCTATGATATTGTGATGCGCCTTTCCGATGCCTCGCGCAGTGACATCGAAGCGATTAAGCAAATCCCTGTGGATACCAAGGACGGTAATGTTGTTCCGCTGCAAGCGATTGCCAATGTGCAGGATGCCAAAGGGCCGAATATCATTAACCGCGAAAACGCCCAGCGGCGCATCGTAATTCAGGCCAACGTCGCCGAGCGTGATCTGGTGGGCGTGGTGAAGAAGGTACAGGCGGCGATAGATACTAAGGTGCATCTGCCACAAGGCTATTACGTCACCTATGGTGGGCAGTTTGAAAGCCAAGCCACTGCTTCGCGCCTGATTGCCGTGTTAAGCCTGTTCTCGCTGGCTGGCATGTTTATGGTGTTATTCGTGCATTTTAAGAGTGCCAACCTCGCGCTTCAGGTGATGGTATCCATCCCGCTTGCCTTTATAGGTGCGGTGATCGGCGTGTGGCTCTCCGGCGGCGTATTCTCGATTGCAACAATGGTGGGTTTTGTGACGCTCACCGGCATTGCAGCGCGTAACGGCATTATGATGATCGCGCACTACCTGCATCTGATGGAGCATGAGGGCGAACGCTTTGACATCGCCATGATTTATCGCGGTACATCGGAACGGATTATCCCCGTGCTGATGACTGCGCTTACCGCTTCGCTTGCCCTAATTCCGCTGATTATCGCCGCCGACGAGCCGGGACGTGAAATCCTGCATCCTGTCGCGGTGGTGATTTTCTGCGGGTTGTTTTCCAGCACTTTGCTCGACCTCACCGTGCGTCCGCTGGTGTTCTGGAAATTCGGCAAGAAACCTGTCGCCAGCTTACTGCCAGCGGCAATCACTCATTAACCAAAGGAGAATGACATGAAGAAATTACTACTTACCACCGCGATACTGGCTTTGGCAGGATTTCAACAGCCCGCGCTGGCGCATGAAGGCGAAGACCACTCTAAAACAGAGCAGCACGGCCAGCATGAGCCTTCTGCTGTGCATGATGAAGCTACAAAAATTGCCACAAAGGATGATGCGCTGAAAGTGTTGCGTGATGGCGTGGCGTTCATGGATGAAGCTGTAAATAAGCACAAAGCGGATTTATTTGCGAACGGCAAAGTCATGGATCAGCTGCACGATGTGACAGTGCATATTGAGGAAGCGGCAAAGTTTCTTGAAAAAGACTCAGAAAGTATGGAACCGGCAAAGAAAGCCCGTTTATCCAGTGCGCTTAAGCAACTTGTCAAAACCACTACGGATTTTCATATCGGCACGCACGATAAAAATTTGGAAAAAACTTTAGCAGAACTCAAAAAGAGCCAAGGTGCGCTAAAACTTGTCGAATCCAACGTAAAATAAAGGTGATACCATGAAATTACTTCACGCACTGCTTATCAGCACCATTTTAACCACTGGCACAGCCGCTTTTGCTGCTGGCGATCATGCCGCTGGTCACGGCCAAACCCAGTCAGCCGCCACCTCGCATGAGGCGATGGGACATGGCGGCGGAGCACACGATAAAATGGCTACTCAAAATACCGTAAAGCTCGTTCTGGAACCAGCAACACCATTTCAAGCGGGTAAGACTACCCAAGTGTTGGTGAAGCTAAATGCTGTGGCAGATGGCAAGCCTATCTCTTTTGATGGCCTTAAAGAGGCGCATACCAAGAAACTGCATTTGCTGATCGTTGACCCATCACTCACCGATTATCACCATATCCACCCTGTCGCCGGTAAAATTGCGGGTGAATTCGTGTTTGATTTCACGCCGAAGAAAAATGACAGCTACCGTGTATGGGCGGATGTGATTCCGGTTGCCACCGGCAAACAGGAATATGTGATGGCGGATATGGGGAGCGCAGCAAAGGAAAAAGCTACCATCAATAAAACCACCGTTATGACCAGTGCGGTGGATGGGTACAACTTCACCCTTGCATTGGATAGCGAACCTAAAGCAGGTAGCGCAGTGATGGGCAATATCACCATCACCAATGATGGAAAGCCCTTCAATCAATTAGAGCCGGTGATGGGTGCGTTCGCGCATGTGGTGGGATTTACCGAAGACTATAACTCGGTGTTGCATATCCACCCGATGGGCAAAGAACCCACCAGCGAGACCGAGCGCGGAGGTCCCAAACTGGAATTCCACATCGAGCCGGAAAGGGCGGGTTTTGTGAAGTTATTCGCCCAAGTTCGCATAAATGGGAAAGACGTGTTCGCGCCGTTTGGCGTAACGGTCAAATAATCTCTTGACCTTGGAGTATACTCCAAGGTGTAGGATGATAAAAAGTGAGCAATCTATGAAACAACTTACCATCGGAAAATTAGCAGAACTGACCTGCACAACGGCGGATACGCTCCGCTATTACGAGAAGATGAAACTGCTTAAAGCATCCTCGCGCTCTAAAGCGGGTTATCGACTCTATGACGATAACATAGTTAGCGTCGTTCGTTTCATTCGTGGTGCGAAAGCGCTGAATTTTACGTTAGTGGAAATTCGTACATTGCTCAATTTAAGCACTTCCGATCAAGCCAGCTGCGCGGAGGTTTTGAAACAGACGGAGGGCAAAATCATGGAAGCAAAGGCCAAAATCCTTGAACTAAAGGAAATCAAAAAGGTACTTTCCAATCTAGTGAAAACTTGTCCTGGTGATTCTACCTCGACAAAGGCTTGCCCGATTCTCGATCACATTCAGAAAAAAGCTGAATCGCTGGCGGTTTTGGCGCTTACCGCTGGCATCGCTTTTATTTCGCCGCAACCAGCAGAGGCAAAGCCGATTTCCTATGTCGATGGTTTCATGGTGATGCAGGAGAATGACGAAACCGGCAAAACTCTTTCATTAGATTATACCATTAATCCAAACGTCGCGGTAGGGCTGTACGCAAAGAAGGAAAGCGGTGACATGGATTATACCACCGTTGGCCCGCAGGTAAATTACCTTATCAAGCGGTGGAACTTTCCCGGAGCTCAGGGAAATATTTTTAGCATGACCGGCGCGGGCGTATCGCGGTTTCAGGGCGATGACGAGTTTTCCGCATGGACTGGCATTCTAGCCGATTATGAAACACGCCGCATTTTCACCTCATATGAAATTCGCGGCATGTATGCGGGTGATATTGAAAAATCCGTATGGCAGCGGGCGCGCGTCGGCTTCGCCCCGTACCTCGCCAATTATGAGGACTTAAATACTTGGTTCATGGTGCAAGTAGATCACCACCCGTCCAAGGAAGATAACGTGGTGGTTACGCCGCTGGTGCGCTTCTTCTACAAAACTACTCTTGTGGAAGCGGGCTATAGCAGCAATGACCATGCAATGTTTAACTGGGTGCTTCAATTTTAACCAAGGAGAATCTTATGAAAAAACTAATGATGCTTTCCGCTTCTGTAGCTATGCTGTCAGGTGCGGCCTATGCCGATACTATCAACGCAACTGTTAATGGGCTGGTTTGCTCGTTCTGCGCCACCGGCATTGAGAAAACCTTTAAGGCACAGGCTGCGGTCGATAGCGTAAAAGTGGACTTAGATCACCAGCTGGTATCGGTAAAAACAAAAGCAGATCAAAGCATAGATGATGCCACAGTCACCAAATTGCTTACCGATTCTGGCTATACCGTAACCGCTATTAAACGGGAAAAATAATGCAGCCGGAAAAACGCGCAGCTTCGGGGGTAGTATCAACCCTTGCCCTATTCGGGTCTTTCGGCACCTTGTTTTGTTGCGCGTTACCGGCCTTGCTTGTTTCCATCGGCGCGGGCGCTGCGGTGATCGGATTGGTTAGCACGTTTCCGCAGCTGGTTTGGCTGTCGGAACATAAAGTGGGATTATTCACCTTCGCTGGTATCATGCTGACATTTTCCGGCATTATGCGCTATCTCAACCGCAATGCACCTTGCCCCGCCGACTCAGCTAAGGCTAAGGCATGTATGCGGTTACGCCGTTGGAGCTTCGGCATCTTTTTATTTTCCCTCGTTATGTATTTAACAGGCTTCTATTTCGCCTTTATTGCTCATCGGCTAATGTAACTATGGAGGTTTTATGAAAGCATGCCCTTGGTGGAAAAGTCCTAAAGGGATTGCGATACTGATCGCACTTGCAGCACTCGGTGTGTACCTGATTGTATGGCATCAGCAGCATGTGCTTGGCGCATTTCCGTTCCTGCTTATTCTGATTTGCCCGATCATGCATTTATTCATGCACGGCGGTCATGGGCATCATGACCATTCTAAGGAAGGCGAGAAAAGTAAGGATGATACGAAAGAACATAAAGGCGGTTGTCATTGATGAATCACTCACAGGAATCACATCACGGTGGGCATTGCTCACACCATAAGCATCAACCTGCCGAAGCACCTGCAACTGCCGCATCTGAGAAAGTAGGCGTGATTTATACATGCCCTATGCACCCTCAGGTGCGGCAAAAACAGCCGGGCAACTGCCCGATCTGCGGTATGGCACTTGAACCTGAAACCGTGTCACTGGATGAAGGCCCAGACCCAGAACTCATCGATATGACGCGCCGATTTTGGGTGGCGGCGGTGTTGTCCGTCCCGCTGGCACTGGTGGTGATGGGCGCACACCTGATTCCCGGCTCATCTCATGAGTTTTTGGATTCCCAGCTATCGAAGTGGATTCAGATGCTCATGGCAACACCTGTGGTGCTATGGGCAGGCTGGCCGTTTTTTGTCCGTGCAGCAGAATCGGTGAAACATAAAAGCCTAAATATGTTTACGCTGATCGCGTTAGGGGTGGGCGTAGCGTATATTTATAGCGTGCTTATCACAGTATTTCCTGAAGCCGCCATGCGCTTTGCGGGCGGGCAAATGCTCGATATTTATTTTGAAGCCGCATCGGTGATTACCGCACTGGTTTTGCTGGGCCAAGTGCTAGAATTAAAAGCCCGCAATCAAGCCCGCAATGCCATGCGTGCGTTACTTGACCTCGCGCCGAAAATGGCACGTATTATTCGCGCCAATGGCAAAGAAGAAGATGTGCATCTAAGCCAAGTACATAAAGGAGATTTACTGCGTGTGCGTCCCGGTGAGAAAGTGCCAGTGGACGGTATAGTTGTGGAAGGACACAGCAGCATCGATCAATCGATGGTCACGGGTGAATCCGTGCCGGTGGAAAAGAATACCGGTGACAAAGTGATAGGCGCGACGCTTAACGGCACAGGTGGTTTTACCATGCGTGCCGAGCGTGTCGGTAACGAAACCATGCTGGCACAAATCGTGGATATGGTTGCCAAAGCCCAACGCAGTCGTGCGCCGATTCAGCGCATGGCTGATACGGTATCAGGCTATTTTGTGCCCGTAGTTGTGTTGATTGCTATTGTAACGGCGGTTATTTGGGGAATATGGGGGCCGGAGCCAAAATTGGCCTATGCCATCGTCAATGCCGTGGCCGTACTGATTATTGCTTGCCCGTGCGCCTTGGGATTGGCAACGCCCATGTCGATTATCGCGGGTACAGGCCGAGGCGCACATGCAGGTGTGCTGATTAAAAACGCCGAGTCTCTCGAAATCATGGAAAAGGTCGATACGCTGATTATCGACAAAACTGGCACACTGACCGAAGGCAAGCCAAAGCTCATGGAAGTTGTTGTCTCTTCTGGCTTTGACCAAAATGAAGCCCTGCGGTTGGTAGCGAGTCTTGAACAAAGCAGCGAACATCCACTGGCATCGGCCATTGTCAAAGGCGCACAAGATAAAGGCATGACGCTTTCCGCCGTGCAGAATTTTTCTTCTACCACTGGCAAAGGCGTACAAGGCATGGTGGATGGTCACAATGTCGCGCTGGGAAATGCAGCTATGCTTTCCTCGCTTGGCATGAATGCTGATTCGCTCGTGCAGGCCGCCGATCAGCTCCGAGCCAAAGGCCAAACTGCCATGTTCGCGGCCATTGATGGCAAGCCAGCGGCAATTATCAGTGTTGCCGATCCCATTAAAGCCACCACGCCTGAAGCATTGAAACAGCTGAAAGCTGAAGGATTGCATATCGTCATGCTCACTGGTGACAGCAAAGCTACCGCGAAGGCAATAGCGGAGCAGCTGGGCATTGATGACTATGAAGCTGAAGTGCTGCCAGAACGCAAAAGCGAACTGGTGCGGCAATTGCAGGCGCAAGGCCGCAAGGTTGCGATGGCAGGTGATGGGGTCAATGACGCGCCTGCATTGGCGCAAGCGCATGTGGGCATTGCTATGGGAACCGGCACCGATGTGGCGATGGAAAGCGCGGGTGTTACGCTGGTGAAGGGTGATTTAATTGGCATTGTCCGCGCCCGTCGCTTGAGTCATGCCACGATGAGCAATATCAGGCAAAACCTATTCTTCGCTTTTGTCTATAACGCGCTGGGTGTGCCTGTTGCTGCTGGATTGCTCTATCCATTCTTCGGATTGCTTCTAAGCCCCGTCATCGCCAGCGCAGCAATGGCACTGAGTTCGGTATCAGTAATTATGAATTCGCTTCGGCTGAAAAAAGTTAAGTTGTAGTATTAACTCTAAAAGTACCATGTTAAAGAGTTGTTTAACAGAGATTTAAGCGCTTCTGTGAATTTTTGAGATGTGAGAGATTTTTATACGCTGGATCTGTTCAATTGTTTGCTGATGGCAGACCATTTTGAACTCGCCTATTTACTCCCCACTACGCCCAGTAGAGAATGGTTTTTATCCAGTCTCACTCACACCGCCACTAAAGTTTTTAAGGCACAAGCTTAACAAAGCGCCTTTTAAAATTTGGTGGCAAGATGATCAGGGATGAGAACGAAGTTCGAAACCAAGCGCAACAGCGTAAAATGCCCTTAAATATAATGAAGTTATCATTATGATAAAATATACAGTAAGCAAATACCTATTAATAGCCTTTATTATCTTGGCTTTAAATGCCTGCGCTTTGATTGCGGAACAATATACCTATGTCCCCACCCATCCTAATGAAAAACCTGCCAGCATGCAATTCAGGGTGGGAACAAACGAATATCCAATAATCCATATACGAAAAGTAGATGGTAAATACTTATTCGACTATGGGGACACTACCAGCGAAGCTATTAAGAATAATAAAATACTATTATCTCCAGGAGAGCATAAATTAGATTTATG
>CAZLZP010000013.1:9432-20498 GCA_964564045.1 uncultured Rickettsiales bacterium | reverse complement strand
GAACTTTTTATGCGTTAGTAAACGTTAAGGCAGACGTTTATTACACACTAAATGTAATGGGAAACAAAGTTTGGATAGAAGATACTGATGGAAATGTTGTATATCAACAAAAGTTCTCAGTAAAAACACTATATTATTAATAGTATCTTATGGGCTTTGATAAGAGCGAAGGTTGTACGAAGTGAATCCCTTCCCCCCCGCCACTAAAATTGGCACCAGCATCTATTAAAAAACAATTTCCACAGCTATTGGCAACGCTTTTACTGGAACATTAAATAATGTTCTGTAAAATACTTTCATGCCAATTAAATTTGTTACATCACACCTGAAGAACTTTTTACAAATTGAAGCTTTGGGCGGACTTGTAATGATAGGCTTCGCCTTCCTGGCTATGGTATGTGCTAACGCATTCCCAAACTGGTATAACAACTTTACTCACCTTACCCTGCTTTCTAAAAGCATAGAGTTCTGGGTAAACGATGTGCTGATGGTTTTTTTCTTCCTGCTGATAGGTCTGGAATTAAAGAAAGAAGTGCTTGAAGGATTTCTGGCTAAAAAAGAACAGATAATTCTACCCCTTGTTGCCGCTGTTTTTGGAATGATAGCTCCGGCAGCAATATATATTTTATTCAACTCTGGTTCGGAACATAACCTGCGTGGCTGGGCCATTCCGTGCGCAACCGATATTGCTTTTGCGGTAGCAGTTCTTGCCATATTCGCAAAAAACTTTCCGCCGGCCGCAAAAATATTCCTGCTGGCGCTGGCTATTTTTGATGACCTTGGCGCCATACTGATAATTGCATTATATTACAATGAAGGCCTTGCCTTCGAGCCTTTCCTGTTCGTTATAATTGCCTGTATAACGCTTTACATGATGAATAAATTCAATATATCGCACATAGCGCCCTATGCTGCTGTTGGCGCGTTCTTATGGGTTTTTATGCACGAATGCGGCATACACACTACGCTGGCCGGCGTTATACTTGCAATAGCCATTCCCATGTACAGCCGCGATAGCGACAAAACCCCGGTTAAAAACCTGATCCACTGGCTTCACCCACGAGTGAATTTTGGCGTACTGCCGTTATTCGCATTTGTAAGTGCAGGAGTTTATTTGGGAGGCATAAGCATTAAAACAGTTTTTGAACCGCTGCCCTTAGGCATAGCGCTTGGGCTGCTTGTCGGCAAACAAATAGGCATATTCACGGCAGTTTGGATAATGGTTAAAACGCGCGCAGTTGCCATGCCGGAAGATACGAACTGGATGCATATATATGCCGTTTCGATAATAGCGGGCATAGGCTTTACCATGAGCTTATTCATCGGCGGGCTTGCCTTTGAAAACCAGAATACAATTGAACTGGTTAAGATAGGAGTTCTTTCCGGCTCTATACTTTCAGCCATTATGGGCGGCATTATACTTAGAATTTCTGCGAAATAATACACCCCCTTGACAAGTATGCTATAAGGTTAGGTATGAGTTTAATTACAGCAAATAATATTTCATTCGAAAGAAATGATAAGAGCATTCTTGATAATGTTTCTGTTACCATTGGCGATAATGACTTTGTAACTATTGTGGGCCCAAACGGCGCTGGTAAAAGCACGCTGATAAAAATATTGATGGGTATTGTTAAGCCCGATAGCGGGGATATAAAAAGGAAAGAAAATCTAAAAACAGGCTATGTACCACAAAAATTCATCGCTGAACCAACCCTACCTATAAGCGTAAAAGAATTTTTAAAACTAAATAATAAAGTTAGCACTGAACAAGTATCTGAAATAATGCACTCGGTAGATATAGATTATCCGCGCAGGTTGCTGCACCAGCTTTCCGGCGGCGAAATGCAGAAGGTT
The DNA here is from genome assembly GCA_964564045.1 of uncultured Rickettsiales bacterium. Lineage (GTDB taxonomy): Bacteria > Pseudomonadota > Alphaproteobacteria > Rickettsiales > UBA8987 > JAMHZE01. The sequence continues at coordinate 18,641 of CAZLZP010000013.1, read as the reverse complement.
CTGCTTGCACGCGCGCTTTTAAATAGCCCAGATCTGCTGATACTGGATGAACCAGCACAAAATTTAGATATTGGTAATCAGTTGAAGTTTTATAAGCTTCTGGAAAAAATTTATAACGAAAAGAAATGCAGCATTTTAATGATATCGCACGATCTGCATCTGGTTATGGCCACCAGCAAGCAGGTTATATGCCTATTTCACCATGTATGCTGTAGCGGCGCTCCACAAATTGTTATCAAAGACCCGGAATTCATAAAAATATTTGGCGCCGATATGGGCAACATGATGGCCTACTACCAGCACCAACACACACATACCCACGCTGAACACGTACACGGAGAAGATTGCGAACATGGTTAGTAGCTTAAACATAGAAGTGGTATTGGTTGCCGCACTGATAGCAGCGGTTGCTGGCGTTCTTGGCTGTTTTGTTGTATGGCGTAAAATGGCCTATTTCGGCGACTCGCTTTCACATAGTGCAATGCTTGGCATGGCGCTTGGCGTTGCAACCGGCATCAGCGAGAATATCGGGATAATAATAATATGCGTAATTTTTTCTGTTCTGCTTATATGGATACAGGAAAAGAAACTGCTGGCGAACGATACCATACTTGGAATATTCGCACATGCCGGACTTTCTATAGGTATGGTGGCAATGGCACTGCTAGAACATGAAAGCGAACATAGCCATGAACATGAGCACGAGATATTATTTGGTAATCTTTTGAATATTTCCGGTAACGAGGCCCTGGTAATAGGAGCAGTTGCGCTTGCCATAGCAACGGCACTTTACTTCATATGGGGCAAACTACTTATGGCAACTATAAGCGAAGATATAGCACGCGCTGAAGGCATAAACACATTTATGGTGCAGCTTGTTCTAGTTGGGTTGGTTGCTTTTACCGTAGCCTCTTCAGTTGAGATAGTAGGTATATTCCTTATCACCGCGTTAATGATAATACCAGCGGCAACGGCAAGGCAACTTGCAAGCTCGCCTAAACAAATGGCATTGGTTTCAGGGGTGGCAGGAATAGTTTCGGTTATATTTGGTGTTTTCTATTCTCAGCACCTATCCATTCCAACCGGCCCTTCAATTGTGGTAACGGCAACGGTGTTACTGATAGCGGCGATGATGATGGGAAATTTACTGAAGAAGAATTAACGGAATACCTCGGTCAAGCCGAGGCAAATTGATTAATACTTCTGGATAATGCAATCTTGCCCCTTGGCTTTTAGAATGCCGCACTTGGTAGATGCATCGCTTCTATCAGAGAACGGGCCAAAGCTTAAGCGGTAGAAAGTTTTGCCGCTAACACTAGCCTCAGTTACGTTATTCGATTTGCCACCAACATCTGAAGAGTGGGTTTTAACGAATTTTACCCATGCAGAATTAGCTTCCGAGCGCGTTGAGTGTGAACTTATTTGAACATAATAAGAGCCCGCAGCAGCAGCCGGAGAAACCGTTGCACCACCCATAGATTTCGGTTTATCTTTGAACTTGATAACCGTTGTGCTTTCGCCTGTTGCTTTATCAGTTTCTTTGCTTACCTCAGTTTTAACTGAGGTTTCAACTTCCTTCCTAACCTCTTCAACAGAAGGAGATTCAGAATTCATAACCACAGGAGCAACCTCTTTCTCAGGCTGCTCTGCTTTTTTCTCTTCTTTAGGAGCCGAAACTGGCGCAGAAGATTCAGTTACTTCGTTATTTGCGAACGGGTCTTGTATCTTCACTGCATCTTCAGCAGCAGGTGCAGCAACCGGCACAGCAGCTTCTTCCGGAACCGCAGGAATTTCAGCAGGAGATCCTTCCGCCTGTTCCGAAGGGTTGATAATAACCGTTGATGTATCACTTGCAGGATCATACGATACAGCGCTAACCTGTCCTTCTGTTCCGGCAGCAAGCTCATCGTGCGTAACAGGAGCTTCCGTTTTTTCTACATTCACATCACCAGCGGCTAAATCTTCCGCCTGACCTGTAACCGTGTTGAAAACTTCTTTATCTTTGTGTTCAACTTCCATACCACCAGGATCAACCGGGGCAACTTTAAAGCCACCATCATCACCTTCAAGAATAATTACCTGATCGCCATTATTCTTGTTCTTCATTACGTTATTATATGCGTAAAAACAAAGTATAATGAATAGGAAAACCGCGCCCACCGCAAATATTGGCATTAGCAAGCCATCTGCAAAGCGATTGCCTGTTTCTTTTATATCTTCTCTTTCTTCCATTTCAGCCTCTTGAATGTGTTTTTTACATTCTTTCTACAGCTTCAACCCCAAGTAAATTTAAACCAGCAGAAATGACTGTTCTGCATGCTTTTATAAGATTCAACCGCGCTTTTGTTGCAACAGGGTTGGAAGTATCAATGAACTTTATATTCTCGTCAGCGCCAATGTTCCAAAGCTGGTGGAATTCGCTAGCCAAATCGTTCAGATAGAACGGTATACGGTGAGGCTCCATGTGAACCGCGCTTTGGCGCACTATACGCGGGTATTCCGCAAGTTTTTTGATAAGCGCAATTTCCGCCGGATGAGTTAAAACCGAAATATCATCAGTGTTTGATGATTCTATACCCTGCTCTTTCGCAGCACGTAGCGCCGAGCATATGCGCGCATGCGCATACTGAACGTAAAAAACCGGATTTTCGCGGTTAGTTTCCAGCACCTTTTTTAGGTCGAAATCGATAACGGCATCTGCCTTACGGGTAAGCATTATAAAGCGCACAACGCCAGAACCAACTTTATCGATAACTTCTCGCATGGTAACGAAATTTCCGGCACGCTTCGACATTTTAACAGGCTGCCCATCTTCTACCAGATTTACCAGCTGAGAAAGCAGAACGGTTATTGAAGCTTTGTTATTAGAGAGCGCTTTAACCACCGATGTAAGGCGTTTTACATAGCCACCATGATCTGCGCCGAGTGTAATGGCCATTTTGTTAAAACCTCTATCTACCTTATCTTTGTGGTAGGCAATATCACCGGAAAAATATGTGTAAGAGCCATCCGATTTCTGCAGCGGCCTATCTACATCGTCACCGAACTGCGTTGATTTAAATAAAAGCTGCTCACGAGGCTCCCAGTCTTCCGGGGTTTTGCCTTTCGGCGGTTCCAGCACACCACGATACACCAAGCCTTGCGAACTTAGGTAATCAATAGATTTTTGAATTGCGTTCTTGCTGTGAAGATCTGCCTCGGAAGTGAATACATCATGCTCTACACCAAGCAGCGCAAGGTCGTTCTTTATCATTACCATCATTTCGGCAATGGCAAATTTCTTTATTTTCGCTAGCGCATCTTTATCTTTCAGCAAAGCATCACCCTGAAGTGCTTTTAACTTCTGCCCTACATCTATCAGGTATTCACCAGGGTATAAGCCTTCTGGTATCTCGCCGATATTCTCGCCTAACGCTTCGCGGTAACGCAGCATTGCAGATTCTGCCAGCACATTCACCTGCGCACCGGCATCGTTGATATAATATTCTTTGGTAACGGCATAGCCGCTGTAAATAAGCACGTTGGCCAGTACATCACCCAGTACCGCATTACGCGCATGGCCAATATGCATTGGGCCTGTTGGGTTGGCGGAAACATATTCAACGTTTATCTTCTCGCCCTTACCAATATTATTTTTGCCAAAATTCGCATCGGTAAGAATTATACCCACCATTTCCAGCCATGCTGAATTTTTCAGTTTTATATTTATAAAACCGGGCCCGGCTATATCTACCTTCTCGATAGAATCTTCCGTTCGCAGCTGCTCGGCTATTTTTTCTGCTATGGCACGCGGATTTTGCCCAAGCGGCTTGCTAAGCACCATTGCTGCATTGGTTGCAATATCACCATGCGATGCATCTTTAGGCGGCTCGGCCGCTATTGGCTCAAACAATTTTTCATCTGCATCGGGAAATAATATTATGCAGATAGAAACTATTTTTGTTCTGTACTTCTGGAATATATCCATAGTTTAGTTTTTAGTTGTTAGTTTTTAGCAGTTATATACAGAAACTTAGAACTTACAACTCAACAATTACAGGTACATGATCAGAGGGTTGGGCAAAATCTCGGGCATCTTTGATAATTTCAAATTTCTTTATCTTACCCGCAGTGCCATCGGTAGCCCAGATGTGGTCTAGGCGGCGGCCTCTGTCACTTTTACGCCAATCTTGGTTGCGGTAACTCCACCAGCTATATAGCTTTTCATCGTGCGGTACAAATTCACGGGCAATATCAACAAAATCTTTCGACTTACGGAATTTTTCAATAAGATCTACTTCCACCGGAGTGTGTGAAACTATACTTAAAAGCTGTTTATGGCTCCATACATCATGCTCATACGGCGCTATGTTAAAATCTCCCACCACAAGCAGTTCAGTATTTTTAGTATTGGCCGGGTACCATTTTGCAAGTGCCTTACAGTAATCGAGCTTGTGTTTGAATTTATCGTTAAGCTTCGGGTCGGGAATATCTCCGCCCGCAGGAATATATAAGTTATGAAGTTGAATATTCTTACCCCTGTGGCTAAAGCTTGCAGAAATATGACGCTTGTGGTCATTCACCAGATCGAGCTTTTTATCGAGCGTTAGCGGCACGCGAGAAATTATCGCCACGCCGTTATAACTTTTTTGTCCGGAATAAAGCAGGTGCTCGTAACCAAGTTTTTTGAACGGCGCTTCTGGGAAATCTACATCCTGAACCTTGGTTTCCTGCAGGCACAGAATATCTATATCATGCTCTTTCAACAGCTTCTGCACTATTGGTGCACGAAGACGAACCGAGTTTATGTTCCAGGTGGCTATTTTCATTCTTTTTCTATAGGAGTGCGGGCAGCGGTTATAACGAATACTTTAGCGGCGCCGCATTTCTTTAATACAGAGGCGCATTCGCTTGCGGTTGCACCAGTTGTTAATACATCATCTACCAGCAATATATTTTTACCCTGTATCTGTGCTTTATATTTGGGGTTAACAATATACGCGCCTTTTACATTTTTAATTCGCTCGTTCCTGGTAAGCGATGCCTGCGGGTTTATGTTCTTAAGTTTTTTAATAAGCAGGTTGTTAGTTTTTTTATGCACCGCACTTGCAAGTTTGTTCGCAAGCAATGCCGACTGATTATATTTTCTTTTTAGTAATTTGCGCGGATGAATAGGAACTGAAGTTATGATATCAAAATCTGAACCAAGCTCCCCAAGCTTACCAGACATAAGCTTTGCCAAAGTTTTTGCATAAGGGGTTTTATCTTGGTACTTAAGGCCAGTTATCATATGGCCAGAGGTAGAGTTATATTTAAACACCGAACGCGCTTTATCAAATTGCGGGTCTATCGCCAGGCAATCAGAGCATATTGCCCCCTCGCCCATTTCAAATTCGAACGGCAGCCCACACGAAGTGCAAACAGATGACGAGCCTATAAAGCCAATCTCTGGCCAGCATTTCTGGCAGAAGTTATCGTTTTCGTTCAATAGAATTTCACCGCATATACAGCGAGGAGGAGTAAGAAGGTTCAGTAACAACCTTAACAAAACTAGCCTTTACGGCGCATGAAAGCCGGAATATCAAGTTCATCTTCCTGGGCTTTATTTGGGCGAGACTGAGGTTGCGCACCACCAGATGAAGATGTTGTTGAACCACTGCTGCTACCGCTTGAAGTTTCGTCTTCCTTGCGAGAGAACAAACTACCGAACAAACCATTATTACCCTGCGCAGGTTGCGGCTGAGGCGGGTTAATATGCCTGCCCGGACGCTCAAACCTTTCGTTTGAAATTGGTTGCTGGCGAACCGTTTGAGGCTCTATAGGTTCACGAGCTATGAATGTTTTTCTGGAAACCTCTTCATCTTCTTCCTCTTCACGGAAACTTACAGGCTGAGGCCTAGATTCCTGCTGAGGTTGCTGTCTGCCAATGTTTGAAGCCGCCTTAGAAGGGTTAGAAGAATAGTTCGAGTTATCAACATCAATACCTGTAGCAACTACAGATACGCGAATTTTACCATCAAGATTAATATCGAAAGTTGAACCGAAAATTATGTTAGCATTTTCATCAACCTCTTCGCGGATACGGTTCGCAGCTTCATCAACTTCGAATAGTGTCATATCAGAGCCGCCGGTGATATTAATTAGAACACCACGAGCGCCTTGCATTGAAACATTATCAAGCAGTGGGTTGGCAATTGCAGCTTCCGCAGCTTTGATAGCACGGTTCTCGCCTTCAGCTTCACCAGTGCCCATCATCGCTTTGCCCATTTCAGACATTACTGAACGAACATCGGCGAAATCAAGGTTGATAAGGCCAGGCATTGTCATAAGATCGGTAACGCCCTTAACGCCAGATTTAAGAACTGAATCAGCAAGTTTGAACGCGTCCATGAATGTAGTGTTCTTATCAGCGATACGGAAAAGGTTCTGGTTAGGGATAACTATCATGGTATCAACATACTTCTGAAGTTCCTGCAGGCCAAGTTCCGCAACACGCATACGATGAGTGCCTTCAAAATGGAAAGGCTTTGTAACAACGCCAACAGTAAGTATACCTTGTTCACGCGCCAAACGCGCAACAACCGGAGCTGCACCCGTACCAGTACCACCACCCATACCGGCAGTAACGAATACCATGTTTGAACCCTGCAGGTAATCTAATATCTCTTCCTGAGATTCTTCCGCAGCAGCCTTACCCACTTCCGGATATGAACCAGCACCTAAACCCTGTGTAACATTGATACCAAGCTGGATACGATTTGTGCATTGCGATATTTCAATAGCCTGAGCATCAGTGTTCGCAACAACGAACTTAACGCCATCAGAGCCCTGCTCTATCATGGTATTAACGGCATTGCCGCCTGCGCCGCCTACGCCAATAACAGTAATAGTTGGCTTTAGGTTGTAGCTTTGTGGAACCTGAAGATTAAGAGCCATATTTATTCCCCTAAGGTTATTGAAATTGTTATTATTAAGTTATATTGTTTCACAGAGAATTGGCAATGTTTATTTTAAAATATTTTTATTTACTTAATTGAAGCTTAAAATTTAAATTTATGGTTGTAGCCGTTATAGAAAAATTTTCAGAGTGGTATACTGAAGCAGAAAACTGCAAACAGATAAACGACGTTACCGAAGTTTGTCTGGCAACCGCAGATAAAAACGGCAAACCTTCAGCCAGAATGGTGCTGCTAAAAAGCTTTGATGATAACGGCTTCTGCTTCTTCACGAATTATACCGGCAGAAAATCGAACGATATTATCGCCAACCCTTACGCGGCACTTTGCTTTTACTGGAACCCACTAGGGAAACAGATACGTATTGAAGGCAAAGTTGAAAAAGTAAGCGCACAGGAAAGTGATGATTACTTCAATTCCCGAGCTACTGATAGCAAGCTTGGTGCGTGGGCAAGCAAACAATCTACCGAATTAAAATCTCGCACTGAGTTCATTGAAGAAATAGAAAAATTCAGAAAGAAGTTTGAAGGAAAAGAAATTCCAAGACCGGAACATTGGGGCGGGTGGAGATTGGTGCCTACCGCTGTAGAATTCTGGGAAGCTGAACAATACCGCTACCACAAACGTGAATTATACGAAAAGCTACCCGATGGCAGCTGGACGAACAGGCTGCTGTTTCCTTAAACCAGTTTTAGCTGGGTTTTTTCCAGCCCTTCTTGAGAATGAATTTTCTTTTTCTGCCGCAAGCTTTTTTAGAAGTTCCTCTGCAAGCTCGCTTGTATCTTTGCCAAACTCAAGATTGTGCTTAGTATATAAAAACCACTTCGACATACCGTCTGATTTCTCCAGCATCCACTGAAGCATCTCTTTCAGCTGGTCTATGCTTTTGTAAGCAACGTATGATTGATTTTTATTATTTTTACCTGAGATACCGCCGAAAGAGAGTCTCAGCTCATTAGTGTTTTCTCTGCTAGAAAGGGCGATATACTTCATGAAAAGATTTTTATCGCTCATCTCTTCAAAAACATCTGCTAATTTAGTAAGCTTAGATTCAATAGTTGTAGTATAAACTCGCTTTGCCATTTTTACCTTAAATACCCACCTTCATCGACAACTATTTTAACCTTCTGGTTAGCACCTAAAGACTCATCGATTATCTCAGGGCTGAAGAATGCATTGAACTGCGAGTTAGGGTTAACAACATTACGCACCCGGTAAACCGATTCTCCGGTTTGGCTAATGGCCTTGATAGCTAAATTACCCACCGGCCTTTGACCAACATAATTAAAACGCATGCCAATAGAGCCATCTTGCGCCTTGCCGGTATCAGCCAGTTTCAAATTACTCTGAATTTCACGCAGGGTAAGTATACGAGCAGATTCCTGAGCCGCGCCCTGTTTCGCCTTTTGCTTGCCAACATAAAAATTCGCCGCTGTTTCCAGTAGAGATGCTATGCCTCCGCCCTGCCCTGGTGCTACTGCCGTTCCGCGCTTCTGATAAAGTGCATTACTATTCAGAATTTCCGGCGCGGCAGCATTTATCATTCCTGGCTTGTAGTATTGTTCTACCTTGCTTGCTACAGCTTCTGCATTACGCATACGCTCTGATGTAACCGGATGCGAATGTACCATTTGCCCATTCGCGCCGGAAGAATTATACATCATGTTCCATATATCTGCCGCCGCGTGTGGGTTATAGCCCGCAAGCGCAGTGTAAAGTATACCAATATTATCGGCCTCAGTTTCATCCTGCCTGCTGTATGCCGCCTGCACCAAGCCAGATTTACCCGTGCTACCGCCCCCTACAGCATATGCCATTTGCCCTGCCTGACGTTCAAACACGTGGTTGGCAGAAACGTGCGCAAGTTCGTGGCCAAGCACAGCAGCTATCTCGTCATCACTCTTAAGCCTTTCCATTAACCCCTGATGCACAACAATTACTGTACCGCCAGTTGTGAATGCGTTGAATGAATCTTCCGGAACAAGGTGAACTGCCCAGCTTTCGCCGTTCATGTGCGAAACCTGAAGAACCCGGCTAAAGATACGTTTAGCGCGAGCATATTGCGCCGAATTAAGAGCAGCATCGATAGGCTTTCCTTCCTGTTTGTATTTGCTTAAAGCCTGCACGGCCGCCTTGTTACCCTGCGGTATCTGTTTTGCTCTATCGGCGATATTAAGGGTTCTGGCGCCGGTAATTCTATCTTGTGAACTAACGCTATTTGTAAGGCCATACAGCCCTTTATCTACACTTTGCATGGTTTGGCATGATGTAAGG
>CAZLZP010000013.1:0-9422 GCA_964564045.1 uncultured Rickettsiales bacterium | reverse complement strand
TTAGCAGCGCCAATGTAAGTATTTTTTTCATATATCTCTTATATGTCCTTGAACTGAACTTTTTTTGGATTACATTTATACTATTCGTACAGCACTTTCAATATGTCAAAAAAGAAAAAATACACTAACAGCGATGCGGTTTACAAAAACCTGCAGGATTACTTTGCCAAAAAGAATTTTGAAATTGGCGAAAAAGTGCCGGCAGAACGCGATATTGCCAATGCGCTGAAAGTTAACCGAACCACGCTTCGCAGCGCGCTGAAGCGCATGGTGGATGACAACCTTCTGGAAAGGCAGGTTGGCGTTGGAACTTTTTTTAAAACCAATCCGAAAAAGCTGGCGGAAAGCTACACGCGCGTAAAAACCGAGTGCTGCCCGGTAGAGTTATTAAAAATACGCATGATGCTGGAACCGCAGGTGGCCGCAATAGTTGCCGCCACCATAAACCCCGCTGAAGTAAAGCAACTGCGCAGTATGTGTCAGCTAAAAAAGAAACATGATGTATTCTCTATTAAAATGATAGACATAAAATTTCACGACAAGCTGGTGGAAATAGCCCAGAACAATTTACTTAGCGATATATACTCTGTTATTATCTGCGCAAGGAACAAGGCCATAGAAAAATGCGGCAAGGATAAAACCAGAGCAGCCCCATTCCTTGGGCCAGATTTGTGGGCAGAACATCAGGAAAAACTTTTCAGTGCATTTGAAAATAACAGCAGCGCTGGCGCTGAAAAAGCGGTAAAAAACAAACTCGAAGATATTATGAAGTTATATGGTAGACTAGGCTGATACAACGGGAGAAGATATGAAAAAACTTTTAACATTAACAACTATATTATTTTTGAGCAGCAGCGCAAGCGCCCAAATGCACCCGCTTTCCATGCAGGGAGAAAATTCACCATCACCACAAAGAACCACCATTCAACCAGTAACAATACCAGTGCAGGCGCAGCAGGCAGCGGTAACTACCAAGGTAACGCCAACCCCTGAAGCAAAAGGCTATTCTGTTGCGTTCATTGCCCAGCAATATAACGAAAAATGTAATTTGGGCATAAGCAATGCCGTAATAGCAACTCTTGCGGGCGAGCTGCAAAAGGCCGAGCAGGAACAGCAGATAACGCAGGCCACTATTGATACTAATGTTGCTGCCGCGCAAAAAATGCACGATGAAAACCCAACGAAATTCTGCGCCGAAGCCCAGCAGATAGCGAGCGTTATTAAGGGGATGTTCCCGGGGCAGTAGCTATTTTTTAGACTTCCCCAAGAATGCGAAGCTTAGAATTTTATACGCAAGTTTGGCACACAGGAAATCGGCCGAGTGAAGCTCCTTGCGGGGAGCAAGTTCGTTAACATCAGCGCCTACTATATTACATATTTTAGCCGCCTCGCCTATTATGCCCATTGCATCATTCCAGAATATTCCGCCCGGTTCAGGCGTACCGGTTGCAGGCATAAGGGAAGCATCAAACCCATCAACATCGAACGTTAAATAAACATCACGGCCTTTAAGCGGCGCAACTATTTTTTTGTAATCGTACTTCTCTCTATCTTTGCCCCAGTGAATTGTAATGCGTTTTTTGTTTGCTTCCAAAAATGGAATTTCTGATTGCGAAATATTACGGATACCAACTGATATAAGCGTGGTTATCTGCTTGTGGTCCATCACGCGGCGAAGCGCCGCAGCGTGAGAGTAATGCTCGCCCGCGTAGCCATCACGCAGATCGGCGTGAGCATCAAAATGCAGTACGGCAAGGTTCTTATATTTTTTAACGAACGGAATTATTGTACCAGCAGATATGGAATGTTCACCACCGAAGGTTATCGGGAACTTTCCGGCATCAAGCACGGCTTGAACTCGCGCTGCAAGGTTGCCAATTTCCTTCTTAACATCTTTGCCTATTTTAGGTTCTTTCAGCGTGGCAATACCAATTTTACGGAAGGGTTCGCACCAGAAATGCTCATCGAACAATTCTACCTGATGGGAAGCCTTTATCATCGCCTGCGGGCCGTGCTTTGTGCCGCCACCATAAGAAACAGAAGATTCAAGCCCGAACGGAATTACCACCGCCTTTGCTTTCTCAAACGGAACAGAATCTTTCTTAGCCAAGCCAAGAAAGCCTTTATCTGAGGGCATAAGATCAAAATCTGCAGCGGTTAGTTTTTTTGTTTTTGTTGCCATTACTTTCCTAGCACATAATTAAATATAAGCGGCGCCACTATACTTGCATCGCTGTGGATAACGTATTTAGGTGTTTTAACAGCCAGTTTGCCCCAGGTTATCTTTTCATTCGGAAGCGCGCCAGAATATCCGCCGTAGCTTTCCTGAGAATCTGTTATCTGGCAGAAATATTGCCAAAGTTTTGCATCTTCTTCTAAATCTTGGTGGATAAGTGGCACTACGCAAATAGGGAAATCTCCCGCTATACCGCCGCCTATCTGGAAGAAGCCAAGGTTATTTTTAGTAGTATATTTTTTATACCACATAACCAGTTCACGCATGTATTCAAGGCCGCTTTTAACCGCGCGCACATCAAACTTGTTCTTGAACGTATGACCAATGAAGAAATTACCAAAGGTAGAATCTTCCCAGCCGGGAACGAATATCGGCAGGTTCTTTTCAGCCGCCGCTATAAGCCAGCTGTTTTCTTTTGGTATTTGCAACGACTTGATGAATTTAGGATTGCGCGCAATTTCATACATGAATTCGTGCGGGAATTTCGGCTTTTTCTTATCAGAAGCTTCCTTCCACAAAGGCACGATGAACTTTTCAAGGCGGCGCATTGCCTCTTCCTCCGGAATGCAGGTATCTGTAACGCGGTTGAAGTGATGATCGACCAGATCCTGTTCATCTTCCGGTGTAAGATCACGGTAGTTAGGAATACGTTTGTAGAATTTGTGAGCGATGGCGTTGAAGAAATCTTCTTCAAGGTTCGCACCCGTGCAGGAAATTGCATGCACTTTATTTTTACGGATCATTTCCGCAAGCGATATACCAATTTCCGCCGTAGACATAGCGCCCGCAAGCGTTACGAACATTTTACCACCCTTATCTATGTGCTTTTTGTAGCCTTTGGCCGCATCTTTAAGCGAAGCCGCATTAAAGTGGTGGTAGTTGTTATCTATGAATTTAGTTATCGTGCTCATTTATTTTTCCTTAGTTATTAGTATCAGTACCAGTAGCAGTGAATTTTCTGTTACAGTTACTGAATACTGTTACTATTAAAATTTTTCTATAAAAATTTATGCTATTGCCGCTTCAGATTCGAAAGCAGCAAGGTGATCTTCATCATACATGGTCATGATAGGTTCATCGTTCACCACAACAACTTCCTGTTCAGGCTTAAAGCCATTGAACGAGGTTGCAAGTGTACGGCCATATGCACCAAGTTGACCAATTTCAATGTAATCACCTTCTTTGATATCTTCCGGCAGATAGAACGGACCTTTCATGAAATCCATAGTATCGCACGTTGGGCCAAAGAAAGAGAATGGCATGATGTTATCAGAGTGAATGTGAACGTTGCGGCGGTGCAGCTTTACCGGGAAGATAAAGTGCGGCGTGCCGGCATCGAACAATGAACCATATGTACCATCATTAATATACAGGAAGGAATCTTTGCGAAGTTCAACACGAACGATAACAGAACCAGATTCAGCAACTATCGCCCTGCCCGGTTCACATATAAGTTCCATTTCCTTGTAGCCTTTGAACTTTTTGAATTCATCATGGATAGTGTTGAAGTAACCTATCATGTCAGGCGGAATCATGCCCGGATAAACAGATGGGAAACCACCGCCAACATCAAGCATATCAACCGTAACGCCAGATTTATTGATAGAGTTACGAGCCATACGCATAGCTAAACGGTAAGCATCAGGGTGCATGCATTGTGAACCAACGTGGAAACATACGCCAAGTTTAGCTGCAACTTCACGGGTTGCTTTTAGAAGTTCTACCGCATCTTTCTGCGATATACCGAATTTATCAGAAAGCGTAAGTTCAGCGTAGGTGTTAGGAATAGCTATACGAACATAAAGGCTAAGATCTTTTGCGCCTTTTGTTTCTTCCACAATCTTTTTAAGCTCTTCATGAGAATCAAGCGAGAAGTGGCGTATGCCATAAGTGAAGTAAGCTTCACGGATAGCAGAACGAGATTTGATAGTGTGCATGAAGTGAAGCTTAGCTTCCGGCGATATGCCGTGTACAAGCTTAATTTCTTCAAGCGAGGCAACATCGAACGAGGTGATGCCGGAATTTATTACCGCACGAATAACGTAATCAGCCGGGTTTGTTTTTACCGCATAGCAGATTTTGCCTTTGAAGTTATCGAGGAAGAATTTTGCTGCTTTTTTCAGCGAGTGCTCGCGGAATACATGCAAGGGGTGGTCGGGAGGGATTTCAGAGACTACGTCTCCAACACTGGCAAATGTTCTCATTTAATTAAAGTCCTTAACTAAGTTGTTAACAAATTTCTATACTATTAAATAGACCCTCAACAATATACAAATTCACCAACAAAAAAAATGAACGTGCCGTATAATTCACATTACCATAAATGTAAACAATTATAAATAGAAATCATAAAGTTTTTTAAAGGGCCCTTACGGCAAAATTACTTCCACATTGTTACATGATAAATACAATTCAGGAAGTGGGGCTTTATACATTTGCGCTTGCAAGTAGCCTGCAAATGTATTATTGGGGCCTTGATGAAAAAAAATAAATACATAAGCATATTTTTTATACTGTGTCTGCTTGTTAACAGCATGGCAGGCTTCGCCCTTTCTTCAGCACCACAAAGCACAGAAACCAACGACTTCGCAAGCCTTTCTAACATTCTTGGAGAAAAGGTTATTATCTGTACCAACAGCAATAGTGGTAAATTTTTCTACAGCAGCTTTGAAAGACTAGACCAAGAAAAAAATCAAAAGATTAAAACCTTCGCCGAGATAGAAAAAAATCACAATTTAAAATTCGATAACAACGATAAGAACACAACATCTAGCAATCACTTCACTGCTAACGCCTATAAATCTAAATATGGTGCTGGTATCAACAACAAGCTGGTTCTTACACCAGAATTCAGAAGCTCTATTTCCTCTCAGGGCCCTCCTTCAGTATCTTAAAGTATAAAAAGCGCCCTTAGGGCATATCAACAACTTTAAGAAAATAAAAAACATGAAAAACATCTATTTAGGGTGCATTGCGGCATCTGTAGTACTTGCGAGTACATCTGCGATATCTAAGGATATAAAACTTAAAACTGTAACTGTTGAAGGTAAGAAAAAGGAAGTTTACAGCGTTCCGATACCTTTAAAACAAAGCCTTACAGCCAACACCTCACATGAAGCTAAACTTCAGGCAAAGAAAGTTTCTGGTAGCGTTGCTGTTATAGATAAAGAAGAATTTGAAAATACAAAAGCATCGAATTTTAAAGACATTCTTGAGTTCACTCCGGGAGTATTTGTTCAAACAAGATACGGCGAAGAATCGCGAGTTTCTATTCGTGGTACTGGCCTTTCAAGAACTTTCCACCTGCGTGGCCTAAGGCTTTTGCAAGATGGAATGCCTATGAACCTGGCTGATGGCAGTGCTGACTTTCAGGAGCTAGACCCAAGCGCATACAGCCATATTGAAGTATTTAAAGGCGCTAATGCCCTAAAGTACGGAGCTAATACTTTGGGAGGTGCAATAAATTTTGTTACCCCAACAGGTTACACTGCAGATAAATTCCGCACCGGAATGGATATTGGTAGCTTTGACACCAGAAAGAATTTTGCATCTAGCGGCGGAGTTCTGGGCAAGCTAGATTATTTTATTAATGTTAGCGATAATTTTTCTAGTGGCTTCCGCGACCATAACGACCAAAACAATTTTCGAATGCTAACGAATATGGGCTACAGGTTCAATGACAACTTGGAAACCAGATTTTACTTTAGCTATGTTGATGCCAACCTTGAAATTCCGGGAAGCTTAACAAAAGCACAGCAAGAGGCAAACCCTACGCAGGCAGGCGCAAGCAACCTTAGCGGTGATCAGCAGCGAGATTACTATCTGTACAGGCTAGCCAACAAAACAACATATCGAGGTGAAGATTTTACTGCAAACGCAGGTTTATACACTATCCAGAAAGACCTCTTCCACCCAATATTTCAGGTTGTTGACCAGCAGAATAACGACTTTGGCGCTTTCAGTGATGTAACATTTTTTGGCAGCTTGTTCGGCCTTGAAAATGAGTTACTGGTAGGCAGCAACTTCTCTACCGGTAGGGTTGATGCAAAGCAGTTCGTAAACGTTGGCGGCTTTCCAACAACTTTAACCAACTTCAACAACCAGAAATCTATCAACATAGATGTTTTCACAGAGAACAGGGTTAAGGCAACTGAACAGCTATCTTTGATAGCCGGCACTCAGGTTGTTTACGCGCAAAGGGAATATTCTGATTACTTCCCTACTGATGGCGATAGAAGTGGCGAGAAATTATATAAGGGACTAAGCCCTAAAATTGGCGCCATATATGATCTATCACATAAAACGCAGCTGTTTACAAACTATAGCTGGAGTTACGAGCCGCCTACATTCAGCGAGCTTACACAAGCAGTGCCTGGCGTATCAGGTCTGGTTGATATTGAAGCTCAGCGCAGCCAAACCTTTGAGATAGGTACAAGAGGCGAGCTTGAAAAGGTTAACTGGGATATAGCATGGTATTACTCGTGGCTTAAAGACGAGATACTTACCTATTCTACCGGCGTAACTACAACTGCAACATTAAACGCCCAAGATACAATACATACAGGTGTTGAACTTGGCTTAGGCGCAGTTGTTGCCAACAACCTTTTTACAGGTGCTGACGATGTAAAAGTAAAGTTCAGTTACAGCTACAACGACTTTAAGTTTGATGAAGATGCAAACTGGGGTAACAACGCAATTCCGGGAGCGCCTGACCACTTTGTTATTACTGAACTTAGTTATACTCACCCAAGCAGTTTTTACATAGCATCAGTGTTTGAAGCAACTCCTGAAAAATACCCGGTTGATATGGCAAACACCCTTTACGCCGACCCTTACGCCATATTTGGCTTAAAGGCAGGCTACGATATTGCTAAGGATGTTACATTGTTCATGGACGCTAGAAACCTAGCTGACAAGAACTACACTGCTACTACCGGCGTTATTACAACTCCGGGAGCCACCAATCAGGCGCAGTTCATGCCTGGTGATGGCAGAAGCTTTTACTTTGGCATTAGATATAAATTAAATTAAGGGGAAAAAATGTCTAGAAAAGTTAGAAAACTTCACAAATGGCTGGGGCTAATTGCCTCGGCCTACGTGCTGATGGCAGTTACAAGCGGAATAATTCACATTATAATTGCAAACTTTCTTCTGCCACCGCCACCGGTTATGCCAGAAGGAATTGTAAATATTGATAAAGTTTCTATTCCGATAACGCAGGTTATCAAAAAACTTCCTGATGATTTTGGCGATGTAAAGGCATTAAACTTTCGTACAATAAAAGGCGAACTATATTACCAGTTTGTTTCTTCAAAACCGGTTAAGCCAGTTTACATAAATGCAGTCACAGGAAAGCTTGAGAATGGTATGGATGAAGTTTTTGCCGCAGAAATAGCTGGCAACTACCTAAAACAAAAGAACCTTAAGAATACCGAGTATGTTACTCAGTTCAACAATGAGTACTTGAATATATTCCGCGTTCTGCCGGTTTACAAGTTTGAAGCCAATAACAATATCAAAGAAAAAGTTTATGTTTCCACAATAACTAACAGTACAACTTTGTATCTTAACAAATACAGAAGTCTTGCGCAGTTCAGCTTCAGCTACCTGCACAAATTTCAGTTCATAGGAAATAAAATTGTTAGAGATATTCTACTTGGACTTTCTGCACTTTCTGTACTTTTTGTTTCAATATTGGGAGTTTATATATTTGCAAAAGGCATTAGAAGGGCTTAATGGCAGCCGCAGCCAGCGCCATGCTTGTGATATTTACTGTGTATGGCGTTAGATTCCACCTCTATAGCGGCTTCTAGCCCAGCCATGAATTCATCACGCGAGAGACCTGGTTCAATAGCGGGTAAGAATTTCCACACTATTGTTCCGGGCTTTCTAACGCCATGCTTAGGCCAATGATCGCCCGAATTTAGCGCCGCCGGATAAACCGGAAGACCTTCCTGATACATAACGTAAATTGCCGACTTATATTTGCGTTCAACACCGAAATTGGTACGCGAACCTTGCGGAAATATAATTACCTGATGCCCCTTACCCACCCTGTTTTTGGCACGCCTTACAACATTTTTTAGCGCCCTACCACCTGCACCCCTATCTACTTTAATGTTTCTGTAGGCGCGGTTATACCAGCCGTAAATTGGAATATAGCCAAGTTCTTTTTTGTAAACGAACACCACCTTGGGAAACATGGTGAAAGCAATTATCGTTTCCCACGCAGATTGATGTTTGGATGCGATAACGAAACCACCCTCTTTCGGCAAATTATCTAGCCCTTCGATTTTATAATCTATACCCACGATAACTTTCAGCAGCAACATTACCGAATGAGACCAGTAATGGTTTAACCTGTATATAACCCGGTAGAAAAATATAAACGGTAGTGAGGCAACCATGGCAATGGTTATCCAGATGTAGAAGATAAAGGAGAATAATATAGAACGGAAATTAGACATTAATTATAAATATCTGGTTTTGTATGGCTCATTCCTAGCACGGCGGAATTCTTTTTCAAATTCTTTTAGCTGTTTAGATGTATAGGCAGTTTCAAATTGGTTAAGATCTTCTTCGGTAAATTTAGGCTTGAGCGGTTCTTTTCCTTCAATGCGCTTAGGTTCATAACCACACATAAAGGCATTAAAGGCCAACTGTTTTATTTTAGGGTCTTCTTTTGAAAGAGCATCTAAGAATATTATCCTTTCCAGCTTTGTAAGATCTGTATGAAGCTGCTTCAACGACTGCTCTGAATCAAAAGACTCACTTAATTTATTTGTTAATTTGAAGCCAGTTGCAGCGGCAACCTCTTGCACCCTTTTATTTTCAAATAGTGATTTTACCTTACTTGATATCTCTTCCCTATCTGCCCTATCAAGATCTTCAGGTTTTACAAATTGCTTCTGCTTGCCGGCATCTCTTTTTAATAACCTTCTAACATCATATATCTTGTCACAAATCGGCTTTACCCTCATTTGCTCCTTTCCTATTACCTTAATCTCGGCGATACGCATGTGCGTGGCGCCATCTATCTCTACCTTAACACCCATGTTTATGGTGGTAGCAAAAAGGAAACTACTGTATAAATGCTCTCTATCCACATTGATCTGAAGTCCGTTGCTATTGTAGTAATCCATTAGATTCTTTATCAAAAAATTCACACCTTTCATCTTAGAAACAG